>MWBK01000238.1 GCA_002069025.1 Bacteroidetes bacterium ADurb.Bin302
CCGAGAAAGTTAGTTATGGTGATGACCCTGTAGCAAATACTATTTGGGGATTAAATACATCATATCGTAATCAATTTCAATCTGTTACAGATTTCTTAAATAAGATACCGATCTTAAATTTAAAACAACCATCATCTATTGCCTTTAATGCTGAATTTGCACAAATGGTACCGGGTACGGCAAAAGGTGCAAACGGAAAGGTTTATGTTGATGATTTTGAATCTACGAAGATAGGATTTGATGTACGTTATGCATCAAATTGGAAATTATCAAGTACTCCATTGCGTTTCGAAGAGTCTGCTAATGATAATAATATTGAGTATGGAAAGAATCGTGCATTGTTATCATGGTATTACATTGATAATATGTTTAATAGAAGTACGTCATCTACTCCATCATATATTAGAAATGATAAGGAACAGTTATCTAATCATTTCGTCCGTGAGATAAGTGAACAAGAGATATTCCCTAATCGAGAGTTGGTTTATGGCCAGTCTACTTATATTCAGACCTTAGATTTAGCTTACTATCCTGAGGAGCGTGGCCCGTATAATGTATTTGACCAAAACTTTAATAGCGAAGGTTATTTAATAGATCCAAAATCGAAATGGGGTGGTATAATGCGTAAGTTGGAAACAACCGATTTTGAAGCAAACAATATCGAATATTTAGAGTTTTGGATGATTGACCCATTTGTTTATAATGATGGAACTGCTAAGGGTGGTGATTTGTATTTCAATTTCGGTGATATTTCTGAGGATGTTTTAAAAGATGGTCGTAAATTCTACGAGAACGGTATGCCGTTCGATGGCTCAACAGACGATGTTGTAGAAACTGTATGGGGTAAGGTTCCTAGTAAACAATCTCTAACATATTCGTTCGATAGCGATGCGGCAGCACGTAAACTTCAGGATACCGGTTTAAACGGATTGCTTACTGAAGAGGAGTTTACTTTTGCTACTTACAAGGATTTTGTTGATAATATGACTGCAAAGTTGTCGCCTGATGCTATTGCCAGATTGCAAGCAGATAAATTATCAATGTTAAATGACCCCGCAGGAGATAATTTTCATCATTATAGAGGAAGTGATTATGATGAGGCAGAAGTAAGCATTTTAGATCGTTATAAACATTATAACGGAACCGAGGGTAACTCTCCGGCATCAACAGCAGGCGAATCATATACAACAGCTTCAACAAATAATCCGGATATAGAAGATATAAATCAGGATAATACGATGACCGAAACCGAGAAGTATTATGAATACAAGATTTCGCTTCGTCCTGAAGATATGACCATTGGTAATAATTATATATCTGATGTTGTAACTTCATCCGTAAGTTTGAAAAACGGAGAAACAGCATCAGTAAAATGGTATCAGTTTAAAATTCCTTTACGTGATTCTGAGAAGTATTCTGCAAAAGGCGGTATCCGCAGCTTTAAATCAATTAGATATATGCGAATGTATCTTACTGATTTTGAAGAGCCTGTAAATCTGCGTTTTGCAACAATGGAGTTGGTTAAGGGCGAATGGAGATCATATACCAATCCCTTAGAAGAAACATATTACAATAACAATGGTGTTATTGAAATGTCATCAGTAAGTATTGAAGAAAATTCTACTAAAACTCCTGTAAATTATGTTTTACCTCCGGGGGTAAGTCGTGAGGTTGATCCAAGTCAACAGCAGGTACGTCAGGAAAATGAGCAATCAATGACAATGCGTGTTCTTAACTTACAACCCAAAGACGCTAGGGCTTTATATAAAAAATTAGGTGGATACGATATGCGTCAGTATGGTAGAATTCAGATGTTTGTTCATGCTGAGGCTATTGCTGAAGACAATACTGATTTACAAGATAATGATTTGAAGTTATTTGTTCGTATGGGTTCTGATTACAAGAATAACTATTACGAATATGAAGTTCCTTTGGAAGTAACTCCTGCCGGAATGTACTCAAATAATTCAACTGCAGATAGAAACATTGTATGGCCTGAGGATAATATGATTGATTTCCCATTGTCATTGCTTACTGATTTGAAATTAGCTCGAAATGAGGAAAAAAATCGACAAGGTTCGCATGTTACTAATTTAACGCCTTACTCTGAAGTTGACCCGAATAAGCCAAATAACAAGATAACCATAAAGGGTAATCCAAGTTTGGGTGAGGTTGAAGTTTTGATGATTGGTATTAGAAACGGATCAAGAATTGTGAAGTCGGGCGAAATATGGGTTGATGAGTTGTTACTTACTGATTTTGATGAAAAGGGTGGTGTTGCAGCTTTGGCAAGTCTTGATGTGGCTTTGTCCGACTTTATCACATTAAGTGCTGCTGGTAGATTGGAAACGATTGGTTTTGGTGGAATTGAACAAAGGGTATCAGAGCGCAGACAAGACGATTATTACCAGTATAATTTTAACGCGGGTATTGATTTAGGTAAGTTATTCCCTGAAAAAGCGAATGTTTTGATGCCGATACGTTTCTCATATTCAAGCGAAATTACAAATCCTAAGTACAATCCTTTGGATAAGGATATCTTATTGTCAGATGCATTAAGAACCGCTTCTTCTAGAGCTATGCGTGATTCTATTTTACAGATTGCTCAAAGTGTATCTACAAATAGGAGTTTTTCTATACCTAATATACGTGTAGGAATAGTTAGTAAGAAAGGACCTAGACCTTGGGATCCTGCTAATTTTACGATAGGAGGTTCGTATTCCGAAACATCTTCACATAATCCTAATACTGTAAGAAATATTGATCAGTATTGTAATGCGTATGGTACTTATGAGTTTTCTTGGACTCCTAAACCATGGGAACCATTTGGCAAAATTTCTAAATTGAAGAATTCTAAGAACTGGAATTGGATAGCGGATATAGGTATAAATTATGCACCTAAGCGTTTTGCATTTAAGACCAATTTTGCAAGAAATTATTATGAGCAACTTGTTCGCGACTTCAATAATGAGTCGTCTGAAGTTATGGATCCGACATTCCAAAAAGATTTTATGTGGAATAATGATTTCGATATTGCATGGGACATAACTAAGAACATTCGTTTAACATTAACTACTTCAAATCAATCTCGAATTAGCGAAAATGAAGGTGGTGTAAATAAGTGGTTATATCCTGACGAATATGAAATATGGAAAGATTCCGTACGTAATAGTTTAGCTCATTTAGGTTCTCCAATGAATTACAATCAACGCTTTACTGCAGCATGGTCTATTCCATTTAATAAGATACAAGCTTTAAATTGGATATCCGGTAATATGAAATACGATGGTAATTACGAGTGGCTATATGGAAACGAAACTATTGCCAATACTGCTACAAGTACTGGCACTTGGGCTGTTGACGGAAAAATTAATTTCGAAACTTTATATAATAAATCGAATTATTTGAAAGAGGTCAATAAGAAGTTCGCTTCGTCTCGTAAATCATCTAAAAATAAATCTACAGATAAAACAAAGAAATTTGAGCAGACTGTTAAGTTTAGCAAAGGCGATACTGTTTTAATTAAGCACAAACTTAATTCGAAAAGTGTTGATGTTATTGCATCTTTAAATGGTAAGAAATATCCTATAAAATACAAGATTGTCGATTTAAATACAATATCGTTCATTGCTAAAAATGATGCTGAAATAGATTTATCTGTGGCTATGCCTAATGGTGATAAACCTGCAAATATGGCTTTGGATATAACATCTCGTATTTTAATGTTAGTGCGTAATGTATCATTTAATTATTCTCAAACCGATGGTACTATATTACCCGGATTTAAGCCTTCTGTTACTTGTTTAGGTTTGAATAGTTATAATGGTACAACGGCTCCCGGTTGGGATTTTGTATTCGGTGTTCAAAATAGCGATATATTGAATAGAGCTATCAATAATAACTGGTTGGTTATGGAGGATGTTATTTATAATCCGGCGGTTATGTCACATTCCGAAACATTTAAGGCATCAGCCCTATTAGAGCCTTTCCCCGGATTTAAGATTAATCTTGCTGCAGACAGGCAGTATGTCAATAACAGAAGTGTACAATATAACACGGATAATCGTCTTACTACCATGGCAGGAAGTTTGTCTATGAGTTATGTAGCTATAGGAACATCATTTGCATCAATGGCTAGGGGTAGTAATTATTCGTCTGATTTGTTTAGTCAGTTCTTGGAATATAGAAACACAGTAAGGTCACGTTTGAATAATAAGTATAGTCCTACTTCTTCTTATGGTCTAAATACTGATGATGTTTTGATACCTGCTTTCTTGGCGGCTTATTCAGGTCGAGATCCTAATAAGGTGGGTTTAAGTGCAATTCCTTCATTTTGGTCGTTCTTGCCTAACTGGCAAATTACTTTCGATGGATTGTCACGCATACCATGGATTAAGGAACATTTTAGAAGTGTCAATTTAACTCATGCATATAATTGTAAGTATCAGATGGGTTCGTTTACAGCAGACCAGTCATTTATGTCGGTTGATGGAGATGATTTCGGTTATGTTACTGATATACTTAGCGGTGGTTTGACCCCATCTAGCCGCTATACGGTAGGTTCTGTATCAATTAACGAACAATTCAGTCCTCTTATTGGTGTGGATATTAATATGAAGAATAGTTTATCTGTTAAATTCGAGTGGAGGAAAGGACGTAATTTAGGCTTGAATTTATCGGGTAATCAGGTTGTTGAATCATGGAACGATGAGTATGTTGTAGGACTTGGCTATAAATTTAGTGACCTCAATTTCACAATGAAATCTGCATCAAAACAAAAGAAAGTTAAGAATGATTTGACTTTGCGTGCTGATTTCTCTTTAAAGGATACTGAAACATTGGTACGCAAAATTGAATTAGAAGAATCGCAAGCTACTGCCGGCGACATGGTTGTAGCGTTTAAATTTGCTGCTGATTATGTGTTTAGTGAACGTATAAACTTTAGATTATATTACGACCTACAGATGCGTAATCCGGTTGTAACGACATCATATCCTACAACAATATCTGATGTTGGTATAGCTGTTAGAATTTTGCTTACAAGATAAAATTTAAGCAGTTGGGCTTAAACTGTTGGGTAGTAGTTTATTTTGGTGCGATTCTATATAACCAAATTCCTATACCTGAATAAACAATATTGGGAAGCCAAATTGCAAATATAGGATTCCATCCCCCCTTTACTGTGAAAGATGAGGATACAAGTGTACATAAAATGTATGTAACACTTAGGGCGAAGCCTATTAAAACATGAAAGCCTGCGCCACCTCTGGTTTTGCGTGATGCTACTGAAACTCCGATTAGCGTTAGTATAATAGCGCCGAACGGCATAGCGAAACGTTTTTGATATTCAAGTTTATATGCATTTAGTCCGGCTCTTCCTCTTTGACTTTGTGAATTAATGTATTCGCGCAATTCAGGATTTGTCATTCTTTCGTGGTGATTCTTTACAACTACAAATTCCTTAGGAGTCATTTCTATTTCGCGTTTTAGAGTATCTCCTGTAGTTAATATTTCACGCATTCCAACAAAATCACGTTTCATAAAATCATACATTGTCCATGTGTGTAACGAATCATGTTTTATGGTAGTAGCAGTAATGCGTGATACCAATTTTTTCCCTTCAAATTTGTCGAGTGAGAATCTATATCCTTTTTCTCCTTTTAAATCGAATCGTTCCATGTAGGCGATTCCATTTGCATTTACCTTAAATTGAACATTTCTAAGAGTACTTTCAACGGCTATATGGTCAACGTATCGACTCTCGAAGTCGAGTCTGACATCATTCCCTCTTGGAATAATGTATGAACCAATGTAAAAAGTGAATAATGCAATTATTGCTGCTGATATAAAATAAGGAACAAGAATACGTTTAAAACTGATGCCACCTGCAAGCATTGCAATTATCTCAGAATTAAATGCCAACTTTGATGTAACAAAAAGTACTGCAATAAAAGCAAAAAGTGAACTGAATAGATTTATATAAAATGGAATAAAATGAATGTAGTAATCCATTATTATTGTATTAAGGGATAGATTTTCGTTGTAGAAATTATCCATTTTTTCGGTAATGTCAATAATTATGGCAATACTAATAATCATTAAGATGGACAAAAAGTATGTCCCCAAAACTTTCTTGATAATATAGAAATCTATTCGTTTTAGCATATTGTGCTGCAAAAGTACAGAAAATTATTGATAAAAATTTGGTGAATTAAAATAAACAACATACATTTGCAATGATTCTAGAATTGTAATCATTACAAATTATGCTGGATAAGGTTAAAGAATATTTGCAAGTACATGATGTGCATCCTTCAATGCAACGAATAGTTATTATGAATTATTTGTTTAATCATAGGACACATCCTACTGTAGATGTGATATATAATGATATATCTAGGTCTATGCCGACTTTATCAAAGACAACAGTATATAACACTCTTAAAGTTTTGGTTAATCATAATGCAGTGTTGCAGTTGGATATAGATGAAAAGGAGTCACATTATGATGGTTATACTCACGTTCATGCGCATTTTAGATGCTTGAATTGTGGAAAAATAATTGATTTATCTCCGAAATATTTAAATAAACTTGTAACAAATGAGATTGATGATTTGATAATAACTGAGACACAATTATATTATAAAGGATATTGTTCAGATTGTAAAAAAAATGGGGAACTCCCTAATATTAATAATAAATAAAAAAAAACTATTATGAAAACTTTTGTATGCACAGTATGCGGTTACGTACACCATGGTGATACACCGCCGGCAATATGTCCGAAATGTAAGCAACCCGGTTCTAAGTTTAAAGAAGTAAAAGCGTGATGTTAATAATTTTTAAAATTAAAATGATATGAAATTTATTTGTTCGGTGTGCGGTTATGTACACGAAGGAGACGCAGCTCCTGAAAAATGTCCTCAATGTGGACAACCTGCAAGCAAGTTTACAAAACTTGATGAAAATGCAAAATTAAACTTTGTTACAGAGCATGTTATAGGTATTGCGAAAGATTGTGATGATGAGATGAAGAAAGATTTAAATGCTCATTTCATGGGAGAAGCAACAGAAGTAGGCATGTATTTGGCAATGAGTAGACAAGCAGATCGTGAAGGTTATCCTGAGATTGCAGAAGCATTTAAACGTTATGCATTTGAAGAAGCAGAACATTGTGCGAGATTTGCAGAATTGTTAGGTGATGTTGTATGGGATACCAAAACTAATCTAGACAAGAGAATGAATGCTGAAAGTGGAGCTTGCGCTGATAAAATGCGTATTGCGAAACGTGCAAAAGAATTGAATTTAGATGCAATACATGATACAGTTCATGAAATGGCAAAAGACGAAGCTCGTCACGGCCGTGGATTTGAAGGATTGTATAATCGCTATTTTGGATAAAAGATATCCTTTTTAATAAAAACGGCTTCTGGTAATTTACACAGAAGCCGTTTTTATTATCAACCATAGATGATTTTATCTATTTCTATATACTCTTCATCACTAAAATAAGTATTGTTAAGTGCATCTAAATTACTTTTTAGTTGGGCTGCAGTACTTACACCAACTAGTGCAGAAGTTACGTGTATATCTCGTAAAACCCATGCAAGGGACATTTGTGCTAATGTTTGTTCGCGCCTTTGTGCTACGGCATTTAGTTTTTGCATTTTTCCTACAATTTCATCTGTTATTTCAGATTTTTGCAGATAACCATATTGGTTTGCAGCTCTTGAATTTTCAGGTATCCCATTAAGGTATTTTTCAGATAAAATACCCTGTGCAAGTGCAGAATAAGCTACAAATCCGACTTTACTTTGACGTAGTGTATCAAATAAACTTATTTCAGGATCGCGGTAAAGCATGTTGTATCTTCCTTGATAAACTATACAAGGAGTTCTATTTTCGTTTAATAGCCAAAATGCTTTTTGAGCGGCTTCAACGGGATAATTTGAAATACCAACATATAAGGCTTTACCTTGATGTACAATATCT
>MWBK01000239.1 GCA_002069025.1 Bacteroidetes bacterium ADurb.Bin302
CACAAATGCCAGTTATTCATGGACTACAACAGAGACGACTTCTGCAATAGATGTGACTGCTCCTAATAATTATTCGGTAACAGTAACCAATGATGACAATGGTTGTTTTGCAACAAGTCCTGCTATAACAATAACAGAGGATAAAACAGCTCCAACTGCAACAATAACATCAACAACTACAGTCTTAACATGCGTAATAACATCCATTACAATATCAGCTTCGACAGATGCTGTAAATGCAAGCTATTTGTGGAGTAATGGCGAAACGACTCCTTCTATTGATGTAACATTACCGGATACTTATTCTGTTCAAATTACAAATAACGATAATGGTTGTTCGACAATAAGTAATCAGATTATCATTACAGATGGTTCTAATAAACCAACTGCAACTATAACATCTACGGCGACAGAAATAACCTGCCAAATAACATCCATTACAATATCAGCTTCGACAGATGCTGTAAATGCAAGCTATTTGTGGAGTACAGGTGAAATAAATTCTTATATTGAAGTTACAGAAGCAGGTACTTATTCTGTTCAAATTACAAATAACGATAATTCTTGTTCACAAATAAGTAACGAAATTATCATTACAGATAGTTCTGATCGACCAAGTGCAACAATAACAACTACGAGGACAGAGCTAACATGTGCAATAAGCTCGATAACATTGACAGCAGAAACAGATGCTGCAAATGTAATGTATTACTGGAGTACTACAGAAAGCACCTCAAGCATAGAAGTATCAGGAGCAGGAGATTACACTGTAACCATAACTAATTTAGACAACCATTGTTCGTCAACTAGTTTGCCGGTTGAAATTACTGAAAATAAAGTAGTTCCATTGGCTAATGTAACATCTTCAGCCACAGAACTAACTTGTACAACAACTTCGATAACATTAACAGCATCAACAGATGTGACTAATGCCAGTTATTTGTGGAGTACAAACGAGACGACTTCTGAAATAGACGTGACTACTGCCGGTAATTATTCGGTGGAGGTAACAAATGAGGATAATGGTTGCTCGACAATAAGTCTTCCTGTTTCTATTACTGAAGATAAAGTTGCTCCTACTGCAACAATTTCATCTACCGAAACAGTACTTACATGTATAAGAACATCAATAACATTGACAGCAGTAACAAATGCAACTAATGCAAGTTATTTATGGGAAGATGGAAGCGCGCAAATAAGTTTTGACGCTACTTCAACAGGTAACTATTCTGTTGAGATAACAAATAACGATAATGGTTGTTCAACTACGAGCAATTCAATAGTAATTACAGAAGATGTTAACAAGCCGGTGGCTGCCATACAATCATTAAGTACTATAATTACATGTGATCAGACGTCAATCGATTTACAAGCATTAACAGATGCTGTAAATGCTAGTTATTTGTGGAGTGAAGGTAGTGTTGATCCTGCAATAAATGTAAATGCAGCAGGTAATTATACGGTAACAGTAACTAATACTGACAATGGCTGTAGTTCAATAAGTTTACCAATTGAAATTACTGAAAATACTAAGATCCCTGATGTTCAAATAAATTCTTCAAACAGTGAACTTAATTGCATTGTTCATACAATAACTCTTAGTGCAATAACTGATGCAGTAAATCCTAGTTATTTGTGGAATGATGGAAGTTATAATGAGGATTTGTTAGTTTCGGCGGCGGGAATATATTCTGTTAGTGTAACAGATCAAGTTAATGGCTGTAGTTTTACAAGTGGGCCTGTAAATATTACTGAAAATACAGTTTTACCTACAGCCGCAATTACATCGCTTGAAACAGAACTTACATGTTTGATAACCAGTATAACATTAACAGCTGTTACAGATGCCGTGAATCCTGAATATGAATGGAGTAATGGATCTAACTTGGCAAGTCTTTCGGTTGATGCAGCAGGAAACTATACAGTAACTGTAACCAATTTAAACAACGGATGCGAAACAACTAGTTTGCCTATAACAATTACTAGTGATATAATTGTACCTCAGATTAGTTTACAAGTAATCGATCCTGTATGTTCTCCGGAAACAGTAAATCTTAGCGATGCAGTTTTGTCAAGTGATGCTGATAACATACATTACTACGAAGATGCAGCCTTGCAACAGGAAGTAACAGATTTATTAATAAGTATTCCGGGAGAATACAGATATTATATTGTTGGTGAAAACAATAATGGATGTAAATCTATTCCACAATCTGTTTCTATTGGAATTTATGAATTGCAGGTTAGTAACTTTGTTTCCGCTAACATTTGTGCCGGAGAAACTGTTGTTCTATGGGCAGAAGGTACAGGACCGCAAGCAGATATGTATGTTTATAATATTCATGAACCGGGTGATGTACTAAGCGGCAATAAGACAGATAATCGTTTCGAAGTAAACGTAACGCCATATCAAACTACTACTTATTCATTGTCTGTAGTAAATGGAGTATGTCAATATGATGCTGATATGAATGTTTTAGTATGGCCATTACCATCTTTCACGGTTGAACAAACAGATCCGCAAACAGCTACTTTAAATATGCTGGATGTCTCAGAATCACCTTATGTATATATGTTAGATGGTACTGAAATGCTTTTTGATACAGATCCACCATACGTATTTACTGTAAATGCAGGAGATCATGAAATGTATGTTTCGGATGTAAATGGATGTGAGAATGTAGTAGAATTCTTTGTTGACAACTCGAAGATGCCTATAATGATACCAAAATTCTTCAGTCCAAATGATGATGGCCAAAATGATACATGGGAAATCGGAAATATTGATTATTATCCGAATGCTTTGATACAAATATATGATCGTTATCATAAATTAATAATTGAATACAAAGGCTCTGATAGAGGATGGGATGGAACATATAGAGGTCATCAAATGCCATCTACAGATTACTGGTATTTAATCAAGATACCGGAATTAGGTAAACCACAAGTCGGACATTTTAGCTTGTTGAGAGGAAAAATATAATTTAAAAATATGGCAAACTTTTTTAGCTTGCCATATTTTTTTATCCCAACCCAATTGTGAGTTCGAGCAAAAAATTAGTAAATTTGCCATGCATTTGCTAATGCGATTATTCACATCTAATTCTTACATCTATATGTTACATTTTAAGTACACTGCGTTTTGTTTGATCGTTTTTGTATGTCCGTATGCAAATAAATTATTTGCGTGGAATGGTGATACAGATAAATTCAAAATAGATAATTTAGAACTGAGTTTAAACGCTCCGGGCGAATCAGGTATTGCATATATTTCGGAAGAATCTTCATACAACTACAACGCGACGTGGGAGTGTACTTTGTCTTTTGATTTTACTCCCAGTTCGGCAAATTATGTTAAGTGGTATTTGATTTCAGATCAAGAAGATTTGACATCATCATTGAATGGCTATTTTTTAAGAATCGGATATACCGATAAGAATATATGTCTATATCGACAGAATGGTCAATCAAATATAAAGCTTGCAGAAGGTCAGGCCGGACGATTATCTACTCCAAAATCAAAAATTGAATTAAGAATACTGCGTGATGTAAAAGGATTATGGACTGTTCGGTCTCGTTTATCAGATGAATCAAATTTTATAGATGAGTTCGAGACTATTGATAACACCCATGAAAGATGCAAATATCATGGATTTGTTTGCGTTTATACGTCTACTCGCAGTAAAGGATTTCATTTCACTTCATTATATGCATCCGGAAATGAATACATTGATATCCTTCCTCCTAAACCATTAGAAATAGTATTTAATGAAATACTTTTTAGACCATTTGATGATGGGAGCGATTTTGTTGAATTGTATAATAATTCAGGTAATATATTACAATTAAGCAGTGTGAAAATTGCGAATAGAAAAAAAGAAATTATGCTTCCTTCATATAAATTATACCCCAATGCATATGTGGTATTGTGTTCGAATAAAGATGCCGTATGTGCTTTTTACCAGTGTAAGTCTGATACGCTGTTCGTAGAAACAGATTTGCCAAGCATGCCGAATGATTCAGGTTATTTGGCATTATTATCGGAAGATGGATTGGTCTTAGATAGCTTGTTATATGAAAGTTCTATGCATCAAGCTCTAGTAATTAATAACAAAGGCGTATCGCTCGAACGTATTAATCAAAATAGTTCATCTTGGACTTCCGCTTCATATAGTGTAGGATATGCTACTCCCGGCTATAAAAACTCACAATTTACAGACTTTGATTATGCTAATTCTGATACAATCGAATGGACTTCTTCAGAATTATTCAGTCCTGATAATGATGGCAATAATGATGTTCTGTATGTTTATTACAAAACGAAAGTCGGAACTTATGCAAATGTGTGGGTATATCATTCCTCAGGTTATCCGATAAAGCAATTGTGTAAAAATGAATTGCTTTCATCAAGCGGAACAATTTTATGGGATGGTAGAAATGAATCAGGAAAGCTTTGCTCAATAGGAATATATGTGATATGTATAGAGACATATTCGGAAGACGGAATTAGTGCAAAAAAGAAAATTCCTATTGTGTTGTCTGCTAAAAAATAAGCTAATTCATCTTTTTTACGTACATTTGTGCTTCGAAAATAATATAAACAATATACAACAATGGCAAAGAAAGCACTATTAATTATCCTAGACGGATGGGGAATCGGAAATCGTGATAAAGCAGATATTATTTACAATACTCCGACACCATATTGGGACTCATTGTTAAAGAATTATCCAAATTCACAATTGCAAGCATCAGGTGAAAATGTAGGTTTACCCGATGGTCAAATGGGAAATTCTGAAGTTGGGCACCTTAACATTGGTGCAGGTAGAGTAGTTTATCAAGATTTGGTGAAAATCAATTTAGCATGTCGTGATAATTCTATTTTGAAAAACGAAGAGATTGTATCAGCTTTTAGCTATGCAAAGAATACCGGTAAATCAGTTCATCTTATGGGTCTAACTTCAGATGGCGGAGTGCATAGTTCTTTAGATCATTTGTTTAAATTATGTGATATCGCTAATAGCTATAATATTGAAAATACATTTATTCACTGCTTTATGGATGGTCGTGATACAGATCCTAAGAGTGGAAAAGGTTTTATTGAACAATTAGATGCTTATACTAAGAACATTACAGCTAAGATAGCATCTATTGTAGGACGTTATTACGCAATGGATCGTGATAAACGTTGGGAACGTGTACGTGAGGCATACGATTTATTGGTAAACGGAACCGGTAAGGCTGCTGGTTGTATGGTGAAAGCTATGCAAGAGTCTTATGATGAAGGTGTTACAGATGAGTTCGTAAAGCCGATTGTAAACAAATCGGTTGATGGACGTATTAAAGCCGGTGATGTTGTAATCTTCTTCAATTATAGAAACGATAGAGCAAAAGAGTTGACAGTAGTTTTAACTCAACAAGATATGCCAGAGGCAGGGATGAAAACAATTCCTGATTTGCAGTATTATTGCATGACTCCTTATGATTCATCATTTAAAGGAGTACATATATTGTTTGATAAGGACAATGTTTCGAATACCCTAGGAGAATATTTATCAAATCAAGGCAAGAAACAATTACATATAGCTGAAACAGAAAAGTATGCCCATGTTACATTTTTCTTTAATGGTGGTAGAGAGGCTCCATATAAAAATGAGGAACGTATCTTGATTAACTCACCAAAGGTTGCAACATACGACTTAAAACCCGAAATGAGTGCATATGAAGTTAAAGACGCTTTGGTTACCGAAATAGATAAGCAGAAATTCGATTTCATAGTTGTTAACTATGCAAATGGGGATATGGTTGGCCATACCGGAATATATGATGCAATAACTAAAGCAGTTGTAACTGTTGATGCTTGTGTTCGCGACACAGTTGAAGCTGCTAAACGTAATGATTATGAGGTTATTATAATAGCAGACCACGGAAACGCAGACAATGCAGTTAATCCTGACGGAACTCCAAATACGGCACACTCCCTAAATCCGGTACCTTTTGTATATGTAACGTCAAACAAATCAGCTAAGGTACAAAACGGAATTTTGGCAGACGTTGCACCATCGATTTTAAATATTATGGGGATGGCTCAACCGGCCGAAATGACGGGTAAAAATTTAATTGATTAATTAAGCGACTCTTTTTTGAGCAGATTGTTGTGTGTTTTTATAAAAAAAAGCTCAATAATTTTGTTGATTTTGGAAATAGTGTTACCTTTGCCGTCCCGAACATTGGAAAGAAATAAATAAAATATAGATAATTATGAAACGTACATTTCAACCTTCAAACAGAAAAAGAGCCAACAAACACGGTTTTCGTGAAAGAATGTCTACTCCTAACGGTCGCCGCGTATTAGCTGCACGCCGTGCAAAAGGCAGAAAAAAACTTACTGTATCTGACGAGGCTGCAATAAGACGTAACTAATTATATTGAAGATAATATCTTCGATATACAACCCATAAACTAACGGGGCGAAATTGTAATTTCGCCCCGTTTCTTGTACTTATCTGTGATATTATAAACGAAATTACATTATCTTTGCCTATCTGTTAGTGATAATCCAAAACGAACTACATGAAAAAACTGATTGATTTTTTTAAGAGACATAATTTTCTAAGAAATTTGTTGTACATATCAATAGCATCTTTCCTTCTTATTGTTGGTGTTCTATGGTGGCTAAATATATACACACATCATGGTGAGAGTGAAATCGTGCCAAATATCAAGAACCTTAAAATGGAATCAGCAGTAAAATTATTAGAAAACAAAGGTCTGAATTATGAAGTTGTGGATTCTGTATATCAAAAAGGTTCCCCTCCCGGAAATGTTGTTGAGCAAGACCCTCAGCCGGGTTCTTTTGTAAAAAGAGATCGAAAAATATATATCGTAATAAATGCAAGATCTGTGCAGATGTTACCATTGCCTTCGGCATCAGATATATCATTACGTCAATCAAAATCAATATTGGAAGGGTCGGGATTTAAAGTAGCAGAAATTGAATATAAACCATCAGCATATAAAGATTTGGTGTTGAGTGTTCAATATAAAGGTAGAGAAGTTGTTGCCGGTGATCGTATACCGGCCGAATCGGCATTGGTTTTATGGGTAGGAAGCGGCTCCTTAGAAGAAATAGAGGAAGAGTCAGATACCTTATCTTCAGAAGATATAATTGGTGAAAGTAGTCTTGAAGAAGAAATAGTTTTCTAATGCTAAACGAAGAATATATAGACGAAATACAAGAAGATGATGATGTAAATAGTCGTTATGAGCATTTTCGTTTTACTGCCGATCCGGGTCAAAGTTTAGTTAGAATAGATAAGTTTTTGACAGATAGAATACTTAATGTGTCAAGGACTAGAATGCAAGCAGCTGCTGATGCCGGAAACTTGGAAGTTAACGGGAAGGTAGTAAAGGCTAATTATAGAGTTAAACCCAATGATGTGGTTGTAGTTATGCTGGATTATCCACCGCGTGATACAACAATTATTCCACAAGATATTCCAATTGATATTATATACGAGGATGACGATTTGTTAGTCGTGAACAAAGCTGCCGGAATGGTTGTGCATCCCGGACACGGTAATTTTGACGGAACACTACTTAATGCATTGGCATATCATCTTGGTGAAAAGAATGCCTTTGATGCCTCTGACCCTCGTTTAGGTTTGGTGCATCGTATCGATAAAGACACTTCAGGTCTATTATTGATCGCAAAAAATCCTTTTGCAAAAATGTTCTTGTCTCAACAATTTTTCCATAAAACTACAGATCGTTTATATCAAGCTTTGGTGTGGGGGACAACGGATGCTGAAGGAACCATTGAAGGTAATATAGGAAGAAGTCCAAAAGACCGTTTGCAAATGGCAGTTTTCCCTGAAGGTAATGTAGGGAAACCGGCTGTAACTCATTATAAGTTATTGGAGAATTTTCATTATGTGTCGTTGGTAGAATGCAAATTAGAAACAGGCAGAACTCATCAGATAAGAGCACACATGAAATATATCGGGCATCCTTTGTTTAATGATGTTAGGTATGGGGGAGATCAGATTCTAAAAGGTACAACATTTGCCAAATATAAGCAGTTTATACAAAATTGTTTCGATATATGTCCGCGACAAGCATTACATGCAAAAACATTAGGCTTTGAGCATCCGACAACTCATGAGCGTATGTACTTTAATTCTGAGTTGCCTGAAGATATGAAAAACTTGTTGGATAAATGGAGAAACTACACAACTTGTATTATCTTTGCAGACTAAACTTATTGCAGAATATATATATTTAATATGGAACAAGTAGAAGCTATGATAGCGGCTC
>MWBK01000240.1 GCA_002069025.1 Bacteroidetes bacterium ADurb.Bin302
CAGATGTTCCACCATCAAAATCAAGAAATAATAAGCTCATTTGAGGATATAATTCTTTAATTCGTTTTTCAATACCCTTTGAAATTACATGATTAGCAATACAACCAAAAGGCTGCATACTTACAACATTATGAACCCCGTGTTCTGCCAAGTTTGACAATTCGGCAGGTATTAACCAACCCTCTCCAAAATTTGCCGCAGTATTAACAATCTTAGATGCCAATTTCTCATCTTTGAAGATGTTTGAAAATGGCTGATAAAATGGGAATGCCTTACAAATTTTGTCAAACTTTCTTACATTATGACGTATATACATATATATCATATCAATAGCAAATAGTGGGAGTTTCTCCTTTTTGATATGTTTTTCTTTATTAATATGGCTGTTAACCAAGGTCATAGTAAAGAAATTATAAATTGATGGTGCAACAACTTCAATTCCTTGATTAATTAACCAATCAATTGCATATTGATGACTAAATGCGTTATATTTTACATAGATTTCACCAACAATACCAATGCGTGCCACTTTTTTTTCTTTATCTATAGCATCAGTAAAATCTTTAACTGCAATTTTTAAAAGTCCTAACAAACCATCATAATCTCGTTTTTCTATGTATGGGAAGGCGGCTTCTGTATATTTGTCTTTAAGTCGTTTTGAAATTCCCTTTTGATTCTCTCTTACTACAGATGCATAATATAATTTGTTTATGCAATCTGCATAAAGCATAACATATATTGTAATTTTTGCTATCGATTTCCAATTCGGAGTGAACCCCGGTTGTGAATTTTGCAAATCTCCACCTATTTCGAGTGACAATACAGGTACATTAGTATATCCTGCCTCTACTACTGCATTTTTTATCAATGCCAAGTAATTACTTGCTCTGCATTGACCTCCGGTTTGTGTAATGATTACAGCAATATCGTCAAGATTATACTTGCCGCTTTGCAATGCCATAATAATAGAGCCAATTACTATCGTAGAGGGATAACAAATTTCATTATTTGCATGTTTCAGACCGACATTAGCTGCCTCTTGATTTCCCATTGGTAGATTAACAAAATTATAGCCTAACAATTTGAATAATGATGGCAAAAATTCAGAATAACCTTCTGCAAAGTAAGGAGCTATAATGGTTCTTTTTCTATCTTCAATAGTGAAGACTTTTGTTCTACTTAAATTATTTATCTTATTATCCGAATAATTTATTTCTAATTCAGATTTTAATTTCAAACTTTCTACTAAAGAACGAATTCTTAAGCGTAATGAACCTATATTATTTACATCATCAATTTTAAGGACAGTAATATTTTTACCACGACGTTTTAGGATACTCCCAACCTCATCGAGTATAAAAGCATCCGGACCGCATCCAAAAGATGTCAATTCTACATAATGCAGATTCATATTACTATTGGCAACAAAACTTGCCGCCTTGAAAATTCTATTTGGATACGCCCATTGAGACACTGCATTTAATTCATTATATATTGCAGAGCCTTCATCTACAGCTATATTTTCAGTTATAACATCAATGCCCATATCTGCAATTGCATGAGATATTTTATGCTCTATAAAAGGATCAGCGTGATACGGACGTCCGGCTAATAAAATTACCATTCTTCCTTCATTGTTCGCTTTTTCAAGCACTTCCATCGAACGTTTAGTCAGTGTTTGCAAATATTCAGTTTGGGCTTTTTTAGCTAATTCAATTGCACGTAAAGCTTTCTTTTTAGGAACTGATAATGTTTTTAAATAGCCAAGGCATGATGCTTCAAGTAGTTTCTCATCATTAAAAGTGATAACAGGAGCATCGAATTGAATACCATAACGACCTGCCGTATCAATTGAACTCTTTAAAACATCAGAATAACCTGTTACTATTGGACAATTAAAGCTGTTTTGCGATTTTTCATCTTCCTTTTTCTCAAATACAACATAGGGATAAAAAATTCTATCAACCTTTTTATCTATTAAATCCATAACATGACCATGCATCAATTTTGCAGGAAAACAAATATTATCTGCCATAATTGAACGCACACCATGCCCGTATACTTTATCTGTTGAAGGTTTTGATAATTCAATTTCAAATCCACAATTTGTAAATAAAGCATGCCAGAACGGAAAGTTTTCAAATACTCCTAAACCACGGGGAATTCCTATTCTCAAGCCACCTTTATGAGATATTCTATTAAAAAGTAAATGGTACTTTTCTGCATACATATTCACCCCACGCTGTTTTTTCTCTGAAATATTAGAAAAAACGCGTTCACAATTATTTCCGGAATAAAATGTATTGCCATTTTGGAATTTGAATGACTTAACAGTACAGTGGTTTTCGCATCCTTTACAAACTTCTATTGACGGATCATAACGATTAGCCGCTATAAAATCGGATAATTTACGTTCCTTGTGATGCTTTACTGATTCTTTTGCATACAAAGCAGCTCCGTATGCACCCATCAATTCAGGGATGTCGGAGAAAGCAACATTTTTACCGGTCAAAACTTCTAATGCTCTGACAATTGAATGATTTTTAAAAGTACCACCTTGAACAACTATGTTAGAACCCAATTCTTTTACAGTTTTAAGTTTTAGTACCTTGAACAAACAATTTTTTATAACCGAATAAGAAAATCCTGCAGCAATATCTTCGACTTTTGCACCTTCTCTCATTGCCTGCTTCACTTTTGAATTCATAAACACAGTACAACGAGTACCTAAATCACATGGATGCTGTGCATGGCAAGACATTTCGGCAAACTTATCTACCTTATATCCTAGCATACTTGCAAAGGTCTCTATAAAAGAGCCGCAACCGGATGAACATGCTTCATTAATTTCAATTCGACTTATAGAACCATTATCTATAAAAATGGCTTTCATATCTTGTCCGCCGATATCTAAAACAAACGACACATTTGGAGTAATACTGCGTGCAGCTGTATAATGAGCTATGGTTTCGACCAAACCTAAATCCAAATTATATGCAGTTTTAAGTAAATTTTCGCCGTATCCGGTAGCAGCTGTTCCTAAAATAGAAACATCTCCAATCTTTGCATGCATATCTTGCAATGATTTAGAAAATGTTAGGAAGCTATCACCTTCATTTCTTCTATAGTCGCTATACACCAAATCGCCTGATTGGTTAAGCAACACAATTTTTGTAGTTGTAGAGCCTGAATCGACACCTAAATAACACGGCACTCCTTCTTTTAATGGAGCTCTCTGAACTAAATGTTTGATTTTATCCTTTTCCCATTGCTCATAATTAACATCCGAAAACAATGGTTCCAATCTATCCGAATACAAATCTTCTGTAATTTCTTTGCCAAAACGCAAAATATGCAAAAATTCTGTTAACTGCACTGTTCTTTTGGCCAAATCGGCTGATAACAATGCACATCCTAATGCCGGTATTATTTGTGGATGTTCGGGTAAAACGCAATCTCTATTTTGCAATTCCAATACCTTTATAAAGCTCTTTTTTAATGCTGGTAAAAATGCAAATGGACCACCACAAAAGAAAACTTGAGGTTTAATATCTGTACCACGCGCCAATGATGCAACAACTTGTAATGCTACAGCATGAAAAACTGATGCAGCAATATCATTTTTGCTGACACTTCTACTAATTAAATTTTGTATATCTGTTTTAGAGAATACCCCACATCTGGAAGCTATTGGATATATTGTTTCGGCAGACTCTGCCAAATTGCTTAATTCTGCCGGACTTATGCCTAATAATGATGCGGTTTGATCTATAAAAGCCCCTGTACCACCTGCACAACTACCATTCATGCGAATATCAGGAACTTTACCGACCTCAAAAAATATCATCTTGCTATCTTCTCCACCCATATCAATAAATGTATGGACTTGAGGATAACGTTGTTTTACAAATTCGGCGGATGCCACGACTTCTTGAACAAATGTATAATCAAGTTTACTTGAGTAACCCATGCCAACAGAGCCTGTTATGACAATGTCAAGCTTACAATTACCCAATTTATGATACATTTTTATTGCGATTTCACGCGCTGCTTGTCTAATATTTGCATTATGTCGGCGATAATCTGAAAACTTCAAATTCCCTTCATCATCTAATATTGCAACCTTAATTGTTGTGGACCCTATATCCACACCCATAGAATATATTTTTAAGTTCTTCATATTTGAATCATAATGATATATCTTACATAACGCAAAATTAATAGATTTATTTAATAAGTCTATTAATTTATTTCAAAAAAAAATCATAAAGGATCTACATCAACCACACAAATAACCGATGGATTCTTTGTTTTAATTAAATTGATTGACTTTTCGAGGTATTCTTTAACGTACTGATACGAAATTTTATTATCAACCTTCAACATAATCTGTTTAATATACATCTGTTGAATTTTAGGCACAGGAGGCTCTTCTGGTCCAAGGACTCTATCATTCAAACAGTTCCGCAAATCATTAGCTAAGCTATTAGCATAAAAATTTAATGTAGACTGTTGCCTATGTTTTACGTATATGTTTATAATCTTGCAATAAGGGGGATACATAAACAACCTACGCTCAGACAATTGAGATTCGTAAAATCCGATATAATCATTATTTACAATGGCTGTAATAAGTGGGTTTTCGGGCTGAGAAGTTTGCAAAACCACTAAGCCGTTATTATCTCGTCTTCCTGCTCTACCTGCAACTTGCAGCAACAATTGGAATGTCCTTTCTCCGGCTCTAAAATCAGGATAATTAAGCATATTGTCAGCATTCAGTATGCCAACCAATTGTACATTAGCAAAATCTAAACCCTTAGCCAACATTTGAGTTCCAACAAGAACATTCGTTTTACCTGATTCAAAATTCTTCAATATTGTATCACCATCGTGCTTTTTACGAGTAGTGTCAACATCAAGCCTACCAACTTGTACGCCTTCAAAAAACTCATTAAGAGCATCAACAACCTTTTCTGTACCAAAACCTTTATCTTTTATAGTTTCTTTACCACACGACGGGCATACTTTAGGCATTTCTTGCGAATATCCACAATAATGACATATCAAACGTTTCTTTTCTTTATGATAATTAAGACTTAAATCACAATGTGGACATTTAGGCACCCAAGAGCAAGTCTGACACTCAATATAAGAAGAAAAACCACGCCTATTTTGGAATAGTATCACCTGTTTATTATTTGCAAAAGTATTCTTCATTTTTTCTATTAAGAACCATGAAAACATTTTTTGCATTCTATTTTTTTTAAATGCATCATTAATGTCGATAACTTTAACATCAGGCATTTGTAGATTTTCAAAACGCTCTAATAATTCAACTAAAGCATATTTACCTATTTGTGTATTATAATAGCTTTCAATAGAAGGAGTTGCAGTACCAAGCAAAACATTTGCAGCTGTGTATTTTGCCAATACCAAGGCCACATTTCTTGCATTATAACGAGGAGCCGGCTCATATTGTTTGTAAGAAGTTTCATGCTCCTCATCAACTATAATTAAACCTAAATTATTAAATGGTAAAAACACGGACGATCTTACTCCTAATACAACAGAATATCTGTTTGATTTTTGAATTTCAGTATATATTTCTGCCCTTTGAACATCTGAAATTTTAGAATGATAAACTAACATACAATCTCCAAAAACTTGCATCAATCTATTTGTTAATTGAGTTGTTAAAGCAATTTCCGGAACTAAATATAATACCTGTTTGCCTGATGCAATTACATCTTTAATAATATATGTATAAATTTCAGTTTTACCACTCGATGTTATTCCACGAAGCAAAACCGGTTTGCTATCAGCAAAATTTTGTTTAATTTCAAGAAGTGCTTTGTTTTGTGCATCTGATAATTTATAGATATCATGACAAGGCTCTATACTATGCAAACGGCTTGATTTTTTCTCGTATTCGCGTAACAGTTCTTTCTTTATTAATGCATCATACACCGACCTAGTATATAAAGACAGAATTTGTTTCTTTGTAATTTCAGAATCAGTACATAATCCAAACACATAATCGTACAAGTCTTTTTGCTTTTGAGTAAGTTTAATATCACTAATATCGTTACAAGCAACAAGTATATCTGTTTGCGGAGTATATGTGTTTTTTGCGAGTTCTCCGGGTAAGGCCGCTTTCATAACATCACCCAATGAGCATAAATAATAAGAACTTATCCAAGCCCATAAATCTAATTGAGATTGGGTAACAATCGGCTGAGCATCTATCACCTCAATGATAGATTTATAATTGATTTCCGAATTGAAGTCACTATGTACTCGAAGAACAATACCAATGTATGATTTTTTAGCACCTAACGGCACTCGTACTCTCATACCATTGCTGACACATTGATTTACTGCATCAAAACTATAAGTATAGCAAGTACGCACAGCTATCGGCAGTATTACATCAGCATATAATGTTTCTTCTTTCATTCAACAAAGATACTATTTAATGATTGCACAAAAAAAAATAAGCCATTGTTTCCAATAGCTTATTTTGAAGTAATTTTTAAAATAGTATTTACGCACCAAAATTATCAAACATAATTGATTCCGGATCTACTCCTAGACTATCTAACATATTAACAACAGCGTCAGACATTGGTCCGGGACCACACATGTAATATTCAATATCTTCAGGTGCTTCATGATTCTTCAAATATGTTTCATACATTACATTATGTACAAAGCCTGCAGTATATTTAACACCTGCTGCGTCTGCTGCAGGATCAGGTCTGTCAAGTGCTAAATGAAAATGGAAATTAGGGAATTCTTTTTCCAAACCAAGAAAATCAGATAAGTAGAATACTTCATTCAAGGCACGTGCGCCATAGAAATAATGCATTTCACGATCTGTTGTATGTAAGGTCTTTGTCATGTGCATTATCTGAGCACGTAACGGAGCCATACCTGCACCACCGCCTATCCATATCATTTCGTTCTTTGTATCAAAAATTGGATGAAAATCACCATAAGGGCCACTCATAATAACCTTATCACCAGGTTTTAAAGTAAATATATAAGAAGATGCTATACCGGGCATTACATCTTGGAATCCAACTTCCGGTTTCGGTTTAAATGGAGGTGTTGCAATACGAACAGTCAACATAATTCTATCGCCTTCTGCAGGATAATTAGCCATTGAATATGCACGCACTGTAGATTCTGTGTTAGTACATTTAAGGGTAAATAGACCAAAATTTTCCCATGCAGGAAGATATTCCTTGCCGATTAATTCTTTATCTATATCCTTGCTATAATCCATTGTATATTCAGGTATTTTAATTTGTGCGTAAGAACCCGGAATAAAGTCCATATGCTCACCTTTAGGTAATGCAACAATAAATTCTTTAATAAATGTTGCAACATTTTTATTTGATATAACTTCGCATTCCCATTCTTTTACTCCCAACACAGACTCAGGAACCTTCACAGAAACATCATTTTTAAGTTTTACTTGACATCCTAAACGCCAATTGTCTTTTACTTGTTTACGTGTGAAGTGTACTGTTTCAGTAGGTAGGATTTCACCTCCACCCTCCAATACTTGGCATCTGCATTGACCACATGAGCCTTTACCGCCACAAGCTGATGGCAAAAAGACACCTTCAGCAGATAATGAACCCAAAAGTGTACCTCCTGAAGGCAACTCAATTTCTTTATCTCCATTAAGTGTAACTTTTATAGGTCCCGAAGGAGATAAGTAGCGTTTTGCTACCAATAATAGTACAACAAGAAACAGAATAACAATCAAAAAGACAGCTACACTGAAACCTATCATTGTTGCATTTATTGCTAAAATTGTCATATTTATTGTATTAAATTTTTAAACCGGAAAAACACATAAAAGCCATTGCCATTAGTCCTACTGTAATAAAGGTTATTCCAAGACCACGTAAAGGAGCAGGAACATTTGAATATGACATTTTTTCACGTACAGCAGCTAAACATAGAATTGCCAAAAGCCAACCAACACCTGAGCCGAAAGCATAGACAGTTGCTTCACCAACATTTACAAAAGCTCTTTGCTGCATAAATAGACATGCTCCCATAATAGCACAGTTTACAGCAATTAGTGGTAAGAATATACCTAATGATGCATATAGTGCCGGGGCAAATCTTTCTACAACCATTTCAACTAATTGTACTACACCTGCAATTACCGCAATAAATAAGATAAAACTTAAGAAGCTTAAGTCAACACCCTCAACCAATGCATCTGCTTTCAGTACGTAATTATCCAACAAATAGTTTAATGGAACAGTAACAATCAAAACGAATATTACTGCAACTCCTAAACCAAGAGCTGTTTTGACATTTTTTGATACTGCCAAGAATGAACACATTCCCAAAAAGTATGCAAAAATCATATTATCGACAAATATCGACTTTACGAATAAACCAAATAGACTTTCCATATTATATTACTTTTATGGGTTTATTAATTTTGTAATTCAGGATATTTAGCTCTTTGAGCCCAAATTATACATCCTAAAATTATAAGAGCCATTGGAGGCATTACCATCAAACCGCAATTCATATAACCGAAGTCATAAAAACTTTGCGGTATTACTTGAAATCCTAACAAGCTACCTGAGCCTAGCAACTCGCGAATAAATGCTACTATAACTAAAATGATTGCATATCCGAAACCATTACCTAAACCATCTACAAATGATTCCCATGGACGATTTGACATTGCAAATGCTTCCAAGCGTCCCATTAAGATACAATTGGTAATAATTAAGCCTACATAAACTGATAATTGTACACTTACGTCATAAGCAAAGGCTTTCAACATTTGGCTTACAATTGTTACAAGTGCTGCAACAACAACTAATTGAACAATAATACGTATACGGTTAGGTATTGTATTACGCATTAGTGAAATTACAAGATTTGATACTGCAACAATTATTGCAACAGAAAACCCCATAACTAAAGCCGGTTCCAACTTAGCTGTTACAGCAAGAGCAGAACATATACCCAATATCTGAACAGTTACCGGATTGTTAATATTTAACGGAGAAACGAATGTTTCTTTAATTTGACTTGACATTTTATTTTCCTCCTACTTATTTAAAAATTCTACATATTGACCCATGCCCTCTTTAAGCATATTGTTAACACCTTGTGATGTCATTGTACCACCTGAGATACCATCAACATAATCAAGACCTTCAGCAGTTTTACCGGGTTTTACGACAGCTATTGATGTAAATGAACCATTTTGTTTAATATGCTTACCATGAAATGGCTTTTTAAATATATCCATCACAATTTCTGCACCTATCTTTTTGGCTT
>MWBK01000241.1 GCA_002069025.1 Bacteroidetes bacterium ADurb.Bin302
AGCAGATAATACTGCTTCACGAAAATATCCTTTAGGCAAGCACGGCATCTTGATTCCATTGCAAGAGGATTCTAATCGTTTTTCGTTTTCATCGATACGGAATATTCTGATTTTTCCGTCTTTACCACGGAAAGCTTTCAGCCCTTCAAATGCTTCTTGTGCATAGTGCAAGCAAGTTGCAGCCATGTGCATATTGATATACTCATCTGTATGGGTTTCTAATTGTCCCCATGCACCATTGTGATATTCACAGCGAATATTGCAGTCTGTTTTTATGTAACCAAACGAAAGTTCAGACCAATTAATAGATTCCATAAACGTAAAATTTTCTAATTCACTACAAAAGTACTTCTTTTCTAATGAATTTCCAATCAAAAAAACTAACTTTGTACCACTATGAAATCACAATTCTTCAAATGTTTACGAATTGTCTGTTATCCCATTGGTTGGATATATGGTTTGGTAGTTATGATACGCAATTATTTGTTTGATGCAAAAATCATCAAAAGTACAAAGTATAAAATTGCGATCATTTCTGTTGGGAACTTGACAGTAGGCGGAACCGGAAAAACTCCACATGTTGAATATTTACTGCATATTTTATCTGATAAATTTAATACAGCAATGCTAAGTCGTGGCTATAAACGTAAATCTAAAGGTTTAGTTTTTGCAAATACGATTAATGCGAATGCGTCAATTTTGGGAGATGAAGCATACCAAGTATATTCAAAATTTCCACAAGTTAAAGTTGTCGTTGATAAAGATAGAAGAGAGGCATTACGAGAAATTGAGTCTAGTTATTCAAACATGGATGTGGTAGTTATGGATGATGCCTTTCAACATAGGTATGTTAAGGCCGGTTTATCTGTGTTACTTGTAGATTATAATAGGATAATAACTGAGGATAAATTGTTGCCATATGGTGATTTGAGGGAGCCTGCCAGCGGAAAAAATCGCGCAGATATTGTAGTAGTAACAAAATGCCCTATAGATCTTAGTCCGCTTGAAGTAAGGATAATACGAAAAAAATTATATCTCAGACCATTTCAGTCTTTGTTTTTTTCGACATATACATATCAAAAACCGATAGCTGTATTTAAAGAAGCAAGCAGTGAATTAACGGAAGTTGGATCAGTCTTATTGGTAACGGCAATAGCCCAGCCAAAACCCTTGAAAGAATATTTGGAAGAACAATATAAAATAGTACAATCTGTATCATATTCAGATCATTATTTATTAAGTGAAAAGGATTGGTGTGATATTTCTGAGAGATTCCGTTTGTTGTCGGGACCTAATAAATATATATTTGTTACAGAAAAGGATGCTGCTAAATTAGTAGGGTGCAAATATATTCCGAATGACCTAAAATCGTATATATATGCCATTCCGTTGCAGATAAAAATTTTGCAAGGGAAACAAGATAATTTTAATAATAAATTTATTGATTATGTTGAAAAGAATAAACGAAACATCGTCGCACCTAAAGACCAAAATAAACGATATTCCAAAGATTGGCATAATATTGGGTACAGGTTTGGGTAATCTTGCTACACAAATTACTAACCGCCAGGAAATAAATTATGCAAGTATTCCTAACTTTCCATTATCTACAGTTGAGGGGCACAGTGGAAAATTAATTATTGGTAGTTTGGGAGCAGTGCGTGTGCTTGCAATGCAAGGTCGTTTCCATTATTACGAAGGATACGACATGAAAGAAGTAACATTCCCTGTAAGGGTAATGAAGTCTTTAGGTATTGAAATATTATTGGTTTCGAATGCCGCAGGAGGTATGAATCCTGATTTTAAAATAGGTGATTTGATGATAATATCAGATCATATTAATTTGTTTCCGGAAAACCCATTGCGAGGCAAAAATTTTAATGAGTTAGGGCCTCGTTTCCCTGATATGAGTGCTGCATACGATCAAGATTTGCGAACAAAAGCGAAGAAAATCGCACAACAACTCGGTGTTCAAGTAAAGGAAGGAGTCTATGTTGGTACTTCAGGTCCTACTTTCGAAACTCCTGCCGAGTACAGATATTTTAGGCGTATAGGTGGTGATGCAGTTGGAATGTCCACAGTACCTGAAGTAATAGTAGCAGTTCACTCAGGTATACGTGTATTTGCAATTTCTATCATAACAGATTTAGGCATAGAAGGTATTGTCGACACGGTATCGCACGAAGAAGTGCAACGCATTGCCGATAGCGTTCAGCCTAAAATGACTGCAATTATGAAAGGATTGATAGAGGAGTTGTAATCAGCCTCCCCAACCTTCGCGGTCTAGATTCCTGTATCCTATGGCTTCGGATAAATGTTCTGCTGTTACTCTTTCTGAATTATCTAAGTCGGCTATTGTGCGAGCAACTTTAAGGATTCTGTCGTATGCTCTTGCTGACAAGTGCAGTTTAGACATTGCATATTGTAACATTTTGAGGCCGGCTTCGTCGGGTTGAACATATTTGTGTAATAGCTTAACAGTCATTTGTGCATTGCAGTGCACTCCATTTGAATTCTTATATCGTTTTTCTTGTATGTTGCGAGCGTTTATTACCCTCTCACGAATAATGGCACTTGATTCTGATTGATTTCTATTTGACAATTGTCCAAATGAAATTGGAGTAATCTCAATTTGAAGATCAATACGATCTAAAAGTGGACCTGAAATTCGGCTCAAATATTTTTGAACAGCTCCGGGTGCACAAACACAAGGACGTTCAGGATGATTATAATAACCGCAAGGACATGGATTCATAGATGCAACTAGCATAAAACTTGCAGGATATTCGATACTGCAACTTGTGCGTGAAATTGTAATCTTTCTGTCTTCTAATGGCTGTCTCATAACTTCCAATACAGATCTCTTAAATTCAGGTAATTCGTCAAGAAATAGTACTCCATTATGTGACAAGGATATTTCACCTGGTTGAGGATATGTGCCACCACCTACTAGAGCGGTGTCTGATATTGTATGATGAGGACTTCTAAAAGGTCTATGATGTAGTAAGGAAGTCGTTTTATCTAATTTCCCTGCAACAGAGTGTATTTTTGTCGTTTCTAATGCTTCGCTAAGTGATAATGGTGGAAGTATTGATGGTATTCTTTTAGCCATCATCGATTTTCCTGCTCCCGGAGGGCCAATTAATATAATATTATGTCCACCTGCTGCAGCCACTTCCAGTGCGCGTTTAACTGATTCTTGACCTTTTACATCTGCAAAGTCAGGCTCATCTTTATTTACATGATTTAAAAAATCCTCTTTAGTATTTACTATTGTGGTTTCTATTTTTGTTTTTTCGTTTAAAAAATCGACTACCTCACTAATGTCATCTACGCCTAAAATATCCAATTCGTTCACAACTGCGGCTTCGCGGGCATTTTCTTTCGGTAGAATCAGCCCTTTGAATCCGACTTCTCGAGCTTTCACTGCAATAGGTAAAGCTCCTTTTATAGGCAAAACTTTTCCATCCAGTGATAGTTCACCCATTATTACATATTCGTTAAGTAATTTCTCTGACAGTTCTCCGGAAGCAGCCAAAATTCCCATTGCAATTGGCAAGTCGTATGATGAACCTGCTTTTCGTATGTCTGCAGGTGCCATATTTATAATTACTTGTTGTCTAGGAAACTTGTATCCTTTATGTCCGAAGGCAGACATGATACGTTCGTGACTTTCCTTGATTGCATTATCAGGTAAGCCAACTAAAAAGAATTTAATACCTGAAGAAACGTTTACTTCAACAGTAATAATTGTGGCATCGATACCTTGCACCGCTGCCCCGAATGATTTTACCAACATTGGGTAGTAATAAAAATTAATAAATTAAGATGTGTATTATAAACCTTAGTGGTTTACAATTTATTCTGCACTTGTATGCTTCAATTTTGCAATCAGTGTTTCATTGCCAACAGTTTCTTCATGCAAATCAACAAGAATTTCTGCATCCAAGGGTAAAAACATATCTACTCTTGAACCGAATTTAATAAATCCAAGTTGACTGTTTAGTGTACATTTTTCACCAACTTTGGCATATGTTACAATACGGCGTGCTAATGCACCGGCAATTTGTCTAACTAATATTGTTTGTTTATTTGTTGATTCAATTATAATTGACGAACGTTCATTTTCTGAACTGGATTTTGGAAGATAAGCTGCTAATTTTCGGCCATTTTGGTGTGATACGTGTTTCACGGTTCCTGATATAGGGTACCAATTTGCGTGAACATCAAAAACAGACATAAAAATAGACACTTGAATGCGCTTTTCTTTTAGTAAGTCATTTTCCATAACCGGTTCTATCACAACAATTTTTCCATCGGCAGGTGCAACTACATAAGTATCATCAGCAACTAATATTCTGTTGGATATGCGGAAAAAGTATGTGAAAAATATAAATAAGCCAATCGAAAGTACAGCTACTATTATTGGAACGGTTGGTGTTAAAAATATGTAAAACAGCAAACCATTTACGATGATGAGCGTAAATAGTAGTACAAGCAACATATTTTTACCTTCTTTATGGATGCGTATCATATTTCTTCTATAAATTGAAGGTAAATGTAAATAACCGGAATTATCAGCATTAAACTATCAAAACGATCTAGCATTCCACCATGTCCGGGTAAAATTGTACCGGAGTCTTTAAGTGATGCTGTGCGTTTAAGCAAAGATTCTGACAAATCTCCGTATGTTCCAAAAATAATAATCAAAGAACCAAAAACAATCCATTTCCAAATAGCAACTTCCGGTGTGAAGTACGCAAATATTAACGATCCGATAATAGTGAGTATAGCTCCTCCTATTTCGCCTTCCCATGATTTTTTGGGTGAAATACGCGGGAATATCTTATGTTTTCCAAAACTTACACCAAATACATAAGCTCCGGTGTCGAATGTCCAGATTAGAATAAATAGGGCATACAACCAATATACGTTTTGTTGAATCGCAATAAAATTTAGTAAGCCGAATGGAACAGCTACAATTGCTTGTCCCATAAGCGAAAAAGCAATATTGTGAGTTGGAGCTGCTTTTTTTCTGTATAATTCTGCAATCAGTAGGGCTACAATACACATTGCATAGCATACTATAACAATTTCTCCCCCGTATTTTGCAAGCCAAAAGCATCCGAAGTATAGGATTGTACCGCAAATAATTAAATATATGGTAGGCACATTTACTCTGTCACTAATGTTTGTTATTTTGTAAAATTCATATAGTGCTAATATGTTTACTAAGCCAAATATCCCAGTGAAAATGAAATATTTATCTTGAAAGTAAATACTTGTAAGTATGACTGCTACAAATGCAATCCCGGTTAGTGTGCGTTGCCAAAAATTATTCATTGCTTGTGTCCTCCGTATTTTGAGGTTCATCTTCTATAATAGGTTTACTCTCATCGTTCTTTGCACTTTCCTTAATAATTTCTTCCATGCGACTGGCCCAAGGGCGTTTTCCAAAAATATGTTCAACGTCCTCAGCAAAGATAACTTCTTTTTCAACTAATAAATCAGCTAATGCTTTATGCTTGCTGCGATTTTCTGTAATTATGGTTAAAGCTCTTTGATATTGTGAGTTTACTATACTCTTAATTTCGTTATCAATAATTTCAGACGTTTTATCGCTGTATGGCTTTGTGAATGAGTAGTCTGATTGTGTAGAGTCATAATAACTTATATTAGACAACTTATCGCTCATACCATAGTAAACTACCATTGAGTATGCCATTTTTGTAGCTCTTTCCAAGTCATTTAAGGCTCCTGTTGATACTTTTCCAAAAACAACCTCCTCAGCAGCTCTACCTCCCAAAAGTGCGCACATTTCATCAAGCATTTGGTCTTTAGTAGTCAATTGTCTCTCTTCAGGTAAATACCATGCTGCTCCTAGTGCCTTACCACGTGGTACAATGGTAACTTTAACTAAAGGATTTGCAAATTCAAGCAACCAACTAACAGATGCGTGTCCGGCTTCGTGAGTGGCAATAGATTTTTTTTCTGATGCAGTTGTAATCTTGTTTTTCTTCTCAAGACCTCCAATAATTCTGTCAACAGCATCTAGAAAATCTTGTTTTTCAACTTCTGTTTTGTTATGTCTGGCAGCAATTAAGGCAGCTTCGTTGCAGACATTAGCAATATCAGCTCCGGAAAAACCCGGAGTTTGTTTTGCGAGAAAATCTACGTTAAGGTCTTTTGCCAATTTTAGTGGACGTAAATGAACTTGAAATATTTCATTGCGTTCGTGAATATCCGGTAAGTCTACACTTATTTGTCTGTCAAAACGTCCGGCACGAAGTAGGGCTTTATCCAATACATCAGCTCTGTTAGTTGCTGCAAGTATTATAACTCCACTATTAGAACCGAATCCGTCCATTTCTGTGAGCAACTGATTCAGAGTGTTTTCTCTCTCATCATTAGAGTTGAAGGATGGATTTTTACCTCTTGCGCGACCTACTGCATCAATCTCATCTATGAAAATAATACATGGAGCTTTTTCTTTAGCTTGGCGAAATAAATCTCTTACGCGTGATGCGCCAACACCTACGAACATTTCTACGAAATCAGATCCTGACATAGAGAAGAAAGGAACATTTGCTTCTCCGGCTACAGCCTTAGCTAATAATGTTTTACCTGTTCCCGGAGGGCCAACAAGTAGGGCACCCTTTGGAATTTTCCCTCCCAGAGAAGTGTATTTAGCCGGGTTTTTCAGGAAATCAACTATTTCTTGAACCTCTTGTTTAGCTTCCGCCAAACCGGCAATATCTTTGAATGTTACTTTTATTGCAGCTGTGCCTTTGTCAAATAATTGAGCTTTTGATTTACCCACACTAAATATGCCGCCACCTGCACCTCCACCTCCCATGCGACGCATTGCAATAACCCAAATAAAAACGATAAGCAGGATAGGACCAAACGACCATATTAGGGAGTCCCAATAATCTTTTCTTTCCTCATATCTGACATCAATTTTCTCTCCGGTTTTTGCTGAATTTGCCGTAATAAAATCGTCTAGTTTTTCAGGAGATGGTATACGAACTGTTAATTGAGGTTTCTTTGAATATAGTTTTTCTCCTCCCTCACCAAGTACAATTTTGATTGCCTGTGGATCGTCTTTTAAACTAACATCGGCCTCATTTTTATTGGTAATAACTACTATTTTTTCAACATATCCTTTTTCAACATATTCTTGAAAATTAGAATATGGAACATCCTTCTTTGGAGATTCCTCATTTATGAAAGTTATTGCAATTAAAAAGACTGCAATAGCTCCGTACAGCCAATACATGTTAAAGCGAAATTTTGGTGGTTGGTTGTTCGGGTTTTTTTGAGGCTGTTGTTTGTTTTCCATATTATAAATCAGCGATTTCTGTTAATTTTGCATCTGCCCATAAGTGCTCTAAATCGTAGAATGCACGAGGTTCACGTTGCATAATATGCAACATTATGTCTCCGTAATCGGCAATTATCCATTCGCAATTTTCAAATCCCTCCATTGCAATTGGTTTTTCTTTGGCGTGTTCGCGAACGTAATCTTTAGTTTTTAGTGCAATTGAGTTTACATGCGTGTTTGAATTACCTTCGCATATAATTAAATATTTGCAAATGGTATTAGGTATTTTTGTTAAGTCAGCAGTTACAATACGTAATCCTTTTTGTTCTTGTATGCCGCCAACAATTGTATTTACTAGATTTTTTGTTGTCATTATTTTTGTAATATTTGTGCAAAGATACTATTTTTTGCTACATTGTCAAATGCCGAAGATACAATGCCATCGTTGTTTAAACATATTGGTTTGCCGTTATCACCTGATTCGCAGATGCTTTGTACAATCGGTATTTGTCCTAATAATTCAATTCCGCGTTCTTCAGCTAATTTTTTCACACCATCTTTCCCGAATATATAGTACTTATTTTCAGGAAGTTCGGCCGGTGTGAACCATGCCATATTTTCAATAAGTCCCAAAATAGGAACTCCCACTTTGTCGTTCTGAAACATATCAATGCCCTTTACCGCATCTGCTAAAGCAACTTCTTGCGGTGTACTTACAACAATAGCACCATCAAGTTTAATTGTTTGAACTATAGTAAGATGTATGTCGCTTGTGCCGGGAGGAAGATCTATAATAAAAAAGTCAAGATCTCCCCATAACGCTTCGGTAAGTAATTGTTTGATTGCATTGCTTGCCATTGCTCCACGCCATACTACTGCACTTTCTTTGTTGACGAAAAATCCTATTGATAATATTTTAATGCCATATTTTTCTATAGGAACTATCATTCCTGATTCATTTGCAAAGGGTCGTTCATTTTCTATGCCAAACATTTTTGGTATAGAAGGGCCATAAATATCAGCATCAAGAAGTCCTACTTTATATCCTTGTTTTTGCAATGCTATTGCAAGATTTGCAGATACAGTTGATTTACCGACTCCTCCCTTTCCTGATGATACTGCGATTTTACATTTTACTCCTGACAAAGGAACTTCTGCTGTTTTTGTTTCTTTTTCAACTTGCATTACAGATATATGTCCTTTTATATTTACAAAATCTCCGATGTATGTTATTATTGCTTGCTCTGAAGCCTTTACAAGTGATTTTTGTAGTGGATCGTTGGGCTTTAGCATTAGCGATAACCAAACAGAATTGCCTTCAATGCGAATATTATCTGCTACCATTCCGGCTGTAACAATATCTTCACCTGTCCCCGGATATCTTACATGTTGAAGAGCATCAAGTATTAGTTTTGGATACAATGTCATTTTTTTGTTTTTAGCTATAATATTAATAAGTCTATTTTGTTCTTTGATTGTTAGCACTGCGCCTGCTTCTATTAAAACTGCGGTAATCATCTTCTTCAATTATATCGTCAGGTTCAAGCCATTCTGCAGACGATGATAATTTTAATCTTATGTATTTTATATTCATGCCACGTTCTAGCCATTGCTGTTCGTAGTATGTTTGAATAGATAATAAATTTTCATCAATGTTTGGTGTATGGTACAAATCGTCTGTGCATTGTTCAATATACAAATTGTTTTTTTGTGCCATAAGCAATGTATACTGATACAAAAAAGGACTATCGGTTTTAAGATGTAACAATCCGTTTTTACGCATTATAGCTCTGTATTCTTGCATGAAACGTGTTGATGTTAAGCGTTTTCTCACTTTTTTCATTTGTGGATCAGGGAAGGTAATCCATATTTCAGACACTTCATCCGATGCAAAAAAATAATTGAGTAACTCTATGTTTGTGCGCAAAAATGCTACGTTCTTCATGCCTGTTTCGTTTGAATCTTTTGCACCTGTCCAGATACGAGCTCCTTTTATGTCAATGCCAATAAAATTTTTATTTGGATATTTCCGTGCCAATCCTACCGTATACTCACCTTTACCGCAACCTAATTCCAAAACAATTGGATTGTCGTTTCCAAAAAAACTATTCCATTTTCCTTTGTATGGGAAAACAACTCCG
>MWBK01000242.1 GCA_002069025.1 Bacteroidetes bacterium ADurb.Bin302
ATTTGTACAGGTGCTACAGATGGTCGCGCATCAGTATCTGTAACCAGTGGATCAGGTACAGCTCCTTATAGTTACAAATGGACAAAAAATCCAAATACTGACCTTGGTTCAGGTTATAGCAAGTCAAATTTAGGTGAAGGTTCATATACAGTTGTAGTTACAGACCATAATGGTTGTATGGTATCGATATCCAATGGCATAACCGAATCAATCCCTATTCAAATTGGAGTGGTAGATATCGAAAATGTACAAATTATAGGTGCAGCAACAGGACATATAATACTCAATACTACTGGAGGCTTTGGCAATTTGACTTATACATGGCATGGTGATGGAATACAGCCAGGAGCAGAACACGATCGTGATCAGTATCAATTAAAAGCAGGTTGGTATTATTTAACTGTTGAAGATGATTTGTCTTGCAGCGAAACTATGCAGTTTGAAATTACCGAACCAAGCGTATTGGTTGTAAAAGCAGATGTGCATCAGATTACATGTTTTGGATTGAATAATGCTTACATAGAAATGTCTGTTACAGGTGGAACTAATACTACATATAGTTGGAAATATAATGGTGTGGACATTTCAACTGATAAGAATATATACGATTTGTCTCCGGGTGACTATCTACTTACATTGACAGACGTAAGTGGCATATTTACATACAATTATTTAATTATTGAGCCTTCTGAATTAACACTTAATCAATTGGCATCAAGCAAACTAGCATTGAATTGTGCCGGAGATAAAGATGGTGTTATTAATATAGAAGTTAATGGCGGCACTCCACAATATACATTATCATGGACAGGACCTGACATTCCTCATGTAGTAACAAATCCTTATGGAGTCTCTGATTTAGGCAAGGGCTTGTATCGAGTAGATATTACTGATGCCAATAAATGCTATGTTAGTAGAAGTTTCCAAATAACAGAACCGGATACATTGTTATTATCTGCAAATATCGGTTTGAATACGTGTAATGGAGATGCAAATGGAACAATTACATTAGCAGTTAATGGCGGCACTCCTGCATATATATACAAATGGACAGGAATAGGAGTTGATGAATATGCGCAAAACCAAAGCTCACTTATAGGAGGTCGTTATAATTTGCGCATAACTGATCAGAATCTTTGTGAAATAGATACAGCTTTTGTAATTAATAATCCGGCAAGTTTACAAGCAAATATTACAGGCATTTCAGATATTTGTGAAGGTGATGAAGTTACATTATACATGGTATCTTCGGGAGTAGCTCCTTGGACATTTGTATATACAGATGGTTTGAATGACTATACCTTAGTTTCCGATCGTCCTGATACGAGTGTTGTTGTTAAACCATTGATTGATACAGAATATAGTCTTGTATCTGTAGAAGATGGTATGGGATGTGAAGCTAAATTAAGTGGTAAGGTTTCAGTAACAGTACACAAATATCCTAGTTTGCAGGTTTTATCTGTATCTGAAGATTGCTGTCTTGGTGACGAAATATTAGTAGATTTAGTAATATCAAACGAAGGTCCTTGGACTCTTAAATATAGTGATGATGGTGGTTCTAACGTAATATATGATATTACTAAAATGAGAGATACCTTACGTATTGCTCCATTGCGTGCAGGTAATATTCAATATACCATCGATAGTATCAGTACTGCATATTGTACAACAAAGATTGATTATAGCTTTGATGTTATAGTATATCCGTATCCTAATTTGATTGTAACAATGCCTGCTTTTGTATGTCAATCAGATACTTTGCATATAGCATTAGAACCACAAGGAGTCGGTCCTTGGCAGTTAGTTTATTACGAAAATGGAATACGTTATTTCGAAGATATTGACACAAGCCCATACGATTTGGTACGTACTCCTGATAAAATAGATAACAATTATTTATTCGAAAGTATTACCACAGGTCAATATTGTACAAAGAACTTAAATAAAGATTACACAGTTTCATTAGAAAGCCTACCCGGTGATGCAATGGCAATCATAGGAAATAATGCAGCATGTAGAGGCACGTTAGAACGTTATTATCTGCCTGAAATTATTAATGCAGATAAATATGAATGGATATTACCAAAAGGCTTTACGGTAATGAGTGGAACTAATACTAATGATATCACCGTATCAATTGGATTAGATGCAGAGAAAGGAACTATCAGAGTACATGGTGTAAATTCTTGCGGAAATGGTGGTGATGCAACATTGGCAGTAGATTTAGACGAACCGTTTGGACCTGTTGGTGATATAAGCGCACCTCTATACATTTGCGAAAACGAAGCATTATTCCAATTATCAATAGACGATGTAGAAGGGGCAACTTTGTATGAATGGGCTGTTCCTGAAGGCTATTCAATAATATCCGGAGAACATTCATCAAGTATATTGGTTTCTATTGATTCGTACGCTAAGAGTGGAACCGTTTCTATAACACCAACTAATCGTTGTGCCAGTGCCGACAAAAAAGAAAAATACCTAAGCATTAGAACATTGCCATTAGCAGAAGCAGGTGTCGATTTAGCAACAAACTGTATTAATTCTGTAAGATTAGGTGCAACCGACGTTGCAGGAACAGTTGCTAAATGGACTTCACTTCGTGGTGAAGTGGTCTTCTCAGATCCTGCAGCATATAATTCAGAGGTGTCAGGTTTGTCTTATGGACGGAATCCTTTTAGATGGGATGTTAATGACGGCTATTGCTTGAACTTTGATACAATGACTGTGTATAATAACAATCCTGGCATAACAGATCCTGAATTTTTGAATATTACAATATGTGATGATTCTGTGACATTGCGTGCCCCGAAACCATTGTATGGAGACTATCGTTGGACACTAATATCTGGTGATGGTGTATTACAAGATCCTACATCTAATGTTTCTTTGATTACAGACTTAAGTAATAAAGTGACAAATATCATTCGTTGGGAAGTCTATACAGAATCTTGCTCAAATACTATTGATGTAGAGGTTGTATCCCATAGTTTAACGCATTTAGTTGATGCCGGAGATGATGGAGCTACGATAAACGGATCTTATCGTTTGTCAGCGCGTTCTGTTGCTGATACAAATGTAACCGGAAGATGGTCGATAGTTGCAGGCAGTGGAGTATTTGATGATGAAACTGCGCCTAATACATATGTAACAGGTTTAGCTCCGGGAATTAATACAGTGCGATGGACATTGTCAGCTTATGATTGTGAAGCTTATGATGAATTACAAGTACGCGCAGTTGATGAACCTATTGCAGATTTTAGTGCAGATCCTATAGTTGGTTGTAAGCCATTGGCAGTAATATTCACCAATACAACACTTGGTGATGCTGAATATTTGTGGGATTTCGGAGACGGGACAACTTCTACAAAAAGAAGTCCGGATCACGTATATACACAGTCCGGAACATATACAGTTACACTTACAGCTACAGGAACAAGAAAGTCAGATCAGGTAAGCAAAGATATAACAGTTTATGTATCGCCGGTTGCAGAATTCTCTGTAAGCTTAACTCAATTATATACACCAAATGCAGAAGCTCACTTTTATTGTAAGTCAGACAAGGTAATCTCTTATTTATGGGATTTTGGAGATGGAGGTCAGTCTACAGAAAAGGATCCGACATATATTTATCGTGAAGATGGATTGTTTGACGTATCTTTGGTGGTTGAAAATAGTTTTGGTTGTAAAGATACTCTGAAATTAGATGAATATGTAAGAGTTGGGAAAGGTTCATTCATTACATTCCCGACAGCATTTGTACCAAATTTAACTGAGGCAAATGGAGGAGTCTATTCGCCGGAAGAACGTCGTCTTGATATATTCTATCCTGTATCCCGTAATGTAGATACATATAAATTGGAGATATTCAATCAATGGGGTGTTAAGGTATTTGTGTCGGAAGATTTGTATCAAGGTTGGGATGGTTATTATTTAGGTAAATGTGCCCAACAAGCTACATATTCGTATAAGGCTGAAGGATATTTTAAAGACGGTACATCGTTCCGTCAGTCTGGTAATTTTATGTTAGTTCGTTGATGAAAGCAAAATTCAATACATTAGTAGTACTATTAATATTGCCATTGTTTAACTTGGCAGCGCAAGACTTTCTATTGTCACAGCCGTGGTCAGCTACAACTACTATAGCTCCATCATTTGCAGGTTTTACCGGTGGAGGTAGGGTGTATACAACATACAGAAACCAGTGGTCAGCAATTGAAGGTTCACAGACTATATTAGCAGATTATGATCAGTATTTTCATCCAATTAGATCTTCTTTTGGAGGATTGCTTTCATATACATCTTATGCCGGTGGAATGTTATCTCAGTTGCAATTTGATATTCAGTACAACTACGCTGTACAAATGACTAAGCATTGGTATTTTAGACCGGGCTTACAGCTAAGTGTATTTTACAGAACAATTGATCCATCAAAATTTGTGTTTGTTGATCAAATAGCAATGGATGGAACAATACTGCCTACAAGTTCTTTTCAAACGAGTATTAACTCTCTATTTCGTTTTGATGCTGCGGTTTCTGTGATGTTCTATAATGAATATTTTTTTGGAGGTTTAAGTGTAAGCCGTTTGTTGGGGAATAATGTATCGTTTACAGATGCCCCATCTACTACGGATCCACTTAAATTAAATGTTTATGCAGCGGGTATGATACCTATTTCAAAAGGCTACGGCAAGTATGATCCTAAGGATGATGTAACTATAGCAACATTATATCAATGGCAAGGTCAATATCATCAAATTGATATTGATGTAATGTATCATCGTCGCTATTTTATGGCAGGAATAGGCTATAGAGGTATTCCATTTTATTCGCCTGATGGACTTACCAACACTGATGCCTTAAAAGTTATGGTAGGAGGTTCGGTAGCCGGCTTTAGTGTTTCATATAGCTACGATGTGAGTCTGTCAAGTTTGGTAAATGTTTCAGGTGGTTCTCACGAAGTAGTTCTAACGTATCGTTTTATGGAAAAAGCACCTAACGATCGTTCTTTCTTCTGCTATTAAACTTGCAGATGTTGATTCTGATAGCGAAACCACATTTCTTCTGTGTTTAGTAAAAATGCCGGATGTATTTTCTTCGGGGCAATTTCTAAAAGCGGTTTTAATACAAACTCTCTTTCGTGCAGGTGCGGGTGTGGTATTGTCAGCTCGTATGTATTAATAATTATGTTGTTATAATACAAAATATCAATATCTATTATTCTATCTTTGTAATTACTTTGTACGCTTTTTTGAGTGCGTCCTAATCGCTTTTCAATATCTTGTGTAATAGATAATACTTGTAATGGAGAAAGTTGTGTAATTAGACAAATGACATTATTTAAAAAAGTATTATTGGAGTAAAATCCTACTGCCTCAGATTCGTAGTTTGATGATTTTGAAATAATATCACCAATTTCTTTAGACAGTAGTTCCTCTGCCATACAAAAAACGGAAACTTTATTACCTAAGTTCCCGCCTAATGCAATGTATACTTTATTTGTTGCTTCTCTTTCGTTCAAGTTCGTCCAAAATTATTTTTCGCAACCTCATGGCGTGCGGAGTTACTTCAACATATTCGTCTTCTTTTATATATTCCAACGCTTCTTCCAAGCTTAATACTATCGGTGGTACTATTTTGGCCTTTTCGTCAGAACCTGATGCACGCATGTTGGTTAATTTCTTCGATTTTGTAACATTTACAACTAAATCACCATCTTTGCAATGTTCTCCAACAACCTGTCCTGCGTAAACTTCTTCTTGTGGATATATAAAGAATTTACCTCTGTCTTGTAATTTATCTATAGCGTATGCAAAAGCAGTACCACTTTCCATTGCAATTATTGATCCGTTTGTGCGGCGTTCAATATCACCTTTGTATGGAGCATATTTTATAAAACGATGAGCGATAACAGCTTCACCTGTTGTTGCCGTAAGTAAATTTGTACGTAAACCTATGATACCTCTAGATGGAATTTCAAACTCTAAATGAATACGGTCGTTTTTTGTCTCCATGACAAGCATTTCACCTTTACGATTTGATACCATTTCGATTACTTTGCCTGAAAATTCTTCAGGTACATTAACTGTAAGTTGCTCAATTGGTTCGCATTTTTGACCATCAATTTCTTTAATTATTACCTGTGGTTGACCAACTTGTAACTCGTAACCTTCACGACGCATCGTTTCGATTAATACGGATAAGTGTAATACACCACGACCAAACACGTGCCAAATATCGGTTTTATCCTCTTTAACAACACGAAGAGCAAGATTCTTGTCTAATTCTTTTATTAAACGATCATTGACATGTCTTGATGTAACGAATTTTCCATCGCGACCAAAAAATGGCGAGTTGTTAATGGTAAATACCATACTCATAGTTGGCTCGTCGATTGCTATTGGAGGAAGTGGTTCCGGATTTTCTATATCACAAATACTATCGCCAATCTCAAACTTATCAAGTCCAACAATTGCACATAATTCACCTGATGCAACTTCAGATACTTTTGTCTTTCCAAATCCTGAAAATACATTAAGTTCTTTGATCCTACATTTTACAGATGTTCCATCGCGATGGATCAACATAATGTCCTTGTTTTCCTTTATAACTCCTCGGTGTACACGGCCAACTGCTATACGTCCAACATAAGATGAATAATCCAATGATGTTATTAGCATTTGAAGTGGTCCTTCCAATGTTTGGGGAGCCGGTATGTATTGTATAATAGCGTCAAGAAGAGCATATATATTGTCTGTTTTGTTTCTCCAATCTTTTGACATCCAGTTTTGTTTGGCTGATCCGTAAATAGTAGGGAAATCAAGTTGATCTTCTGTAGCATCCAAACTGCACATTAAATCAAATACAGCTTCTTGAACTTCATCAGGACGGCAATTAGGTTTGTCAACCTTGTTGATGACAACGATAGGTTTTAATCCGATTTCAATTGCTTTTTGTAGTACAAAGCGCGTCTGCGGCATAGGACCTTCAAAAGCATCAACTAATAGCAGTACACCATCGGCCATATTAAGAACACGCTCTACTTCTCCACCAAAATCAGAGTGTCCCGGAGTATCAATGATATTGATTTTAGTTCCTTTGTAGTTGATAGATACATTCTTTGACACAATGGTTATACCACGTTCACGTTCCAGATCGTTGTTGTCAAGAATAAGTTCGCCAGCTTTTTCATTGTCTCTGAATAACGCGCCGGCAACTAGCATTTTATCTACTAATGTCGTTTTTCCGTGATCGACGTGGGCAATGATGGCGATATTTCTAATATTTTGCATAAAAACGTTTTTTGCGGCTGCAAAGTTACTTAAATTAGCCGGAATTATTAGTATTTCATGTATAAAACTATTGTTTTATATTCATTAATATAATAAATCAGTTTTGCATCCGGCTTATTGGATATCAAACATATCTTAAAAATCAGATTAGTGACTGAATTTTAATTGGGTAAGATCAAAATATACTTATGTGCGCAGCCTGAATGTTATCTTTTAAGAAAACAGAAGCTGATGATGCAAATTTACTACCTGATTCGGTAGTATAAAATTTGCAAGTTCCGTTTCGCGATAAAGATGCATTCATATCAGCATGGCGTGATAAATAACATTTTAAACTACTTGCTATTATAGGGCCCTGAGCTATAATACTTATATTTTGAGGTAGGTACTTCCGTATTTTATCCATTAATAAGGGGTAGTGTGTACAGCCTAAGATTATAGTGTCCATTAGTGGATCTTTGTTAATTAAGTTGGAACAATATTTTTCTACAAAAAAATCTGCTCCATCAGAATTAAATTCATTGTTTTCAATTAAAGGAACCCATAAAGGGCAAGCCTGACCATTTACAACAATGTCAGGATGAAGTTTGTGTATTTCAATAGGGTAAGATTCTGATTGAATTGTGCCTTCTGTTCCAAAAATCCCTATATGTTTAGTATTAGTTATATCATTGATACTCTCGATAGTAGGTCTAATTACTCCCAATACTCGTTTTTCGGATCCTAATTTGGGTAAATCCAATTGTTGTATACTGCGTAGAGCCTTTGCAGATGCTGTATTGCATGCTAAAATAATCAACTTGCAATCCATCTCAAATAATTTCTTTACGCATTGTAGTGTGTATTCGTATACAACTTCAAATGAACGTGTTCCATAAGGATTTCGGGCATTATCCCCTAAGTATATATAATCATACTCAGGAAGTAATGCCCGAATTTCTTCTAAAATCGTCAGTCCACCGTAGCCTGAGTCAAATATGCCAATGCTTTTGTTGGAGGACATAGACCTTATGTTATTGAATATTTAAAGCCTTCTTTGCAAGTGGAAGTACATTAATGCTTTTTGCAGATGTATATGAAATAATACCTGCAGAGTTGTCAATAATATATGTAAATCCATTTTCGTCGCCAACTTGTTTGATTGCTTTATCCATCTTTTCTACAATAGGAGCTACCAATTCTTGTTGTTTCTTTTTTAGGTTTTCTTCAGCGCTTTTAGAAAATTCTTCAATGCTTTGTTGTAAACGCATCAATTCACTTTCTTTGTATTTCTTGATAGTAGCATCCAAAGAATCTTGTGTTTCTGCATATTCCTGATACTTCTTTTGAAATTCTTCTTGTAATTTTTTACCTTCTGTAATGTACTTTAAGTTCATGTCTTCCAATTGCTTCATTGCAGTGGTATATTCAGGCATGGATGAAATTAATTCTTGTTTGTTGATGTAGCCTATTTTTAAATCTTGTTGTGCAAATACACCTAAAGGTAGTACAATAAATAGGGCGATAATAAGTTTTTTCATGTTTATAAAAATATTTAATTGAATATTAATTAATTGCTAATCAGTTATTTTGCATAACCCATTTTTGTTAAAACGTCATCGCTTATGTCAATGCTTGGATTTACAAAAAGAATCATGCCGGTGGCTCTATCCCAAATTGCAGTGTAGCCTTTGCCTTCAGATAGGTCTTTAAGCGCATTGTATAATTCGTCATAAATGGGTTTCATCAAACTCTCTTTTTTCTTGAATAATTCGCCATCAGAACCGAAATATTTACGTTTCAATTCTTTTGCTTCTGTTTCTTTGGCTACAATAGCTTGTTCTTGTTCTTTTTTTTGCTCATCACTAAGATAAACCATGTTCGATTGATAGTCTTTGTACATTGTTTGTGCCTCTGTATTAAGAGCATCAACTTCTTTTTGCCATTTCTTAGAACTTTGTTCCAGTTGTTGGCTAGCTGATTCGTACAAAGGAATGTTTTTCATTAAATATTCAGTATCAACGAATGCGAATTTTTGTGCTAACGCTGAAACTGTTACGCAAAGTGCGCATACTGTTAATAATGCTAGTCTTTTCATATTTATAATTTTATGTTCACGTTGAATTAGATGCAAATATATAGAAAAAGTTTAAAACTCTTGTCCTATTACGAAATGGAATTGACTTCCACTGACAGTACCATTCACTTTGTCAAATCCGTAAGCCCAATCAACGCCTAACAAACCGATCATTGGCATGTATACACGTAGACCAACACCGGCTGATCTTTTTAAATCGAATGGATTGAAATTGTTATAATCGCGCCAGCAATTACCTGCTTCAGCAAATACTAAAGCCCAAACCATAGTACTCTCTTTTAATACGATAGGATATCTCAATTCAATAGAGAAACGAGCGTATATATTACCAGCCTGATATCCATTGTAATATGGTGTAAGTGAACCATTTGTATATCCACGTAAGGCTACTGTTTCAGTTGCGTATGTACTGCTGTATCCTGTCATACCATCACCACCAACCCAGAAAGTTTCAAACGGAGAACGTTTGTTTATATTGTAATATCCTAAAAATCCTAATTCAGCTCGTCCCATAAGAACTAACTTATTGTTCTTAGTTAGAGGTAAAAAGAATCTTGACTTAAATTTAATCTTGTAATACTCAATCCAGCGATAAATGTCTTGTTGACTTGCTTTGCTGTAGTCAATATTATCCCAAAGAGAATAGGGTGGAGTTAAGGCTACTGATAGTGATATGTCTGACCCACGTGTTGTGTAGATTGGTTGATCTAATGA
>MWBK01000243.1 GCA_002069025.1 Bacteroidetes bacterium ADurb.Bin302
ACATCGGATTACCACCGGCATATGCATAGGTATTATCGGTATGTAATGTAGCTGTAAAATCTAATTCGGTTCCATATTTGGGGAAATACTTACGATCAAATGTATCATAATTAATTTTTGCAAAATAATTAAACATTAAACCATCTTGAATCAAATCTAAACGTTCAGATCCATCTGTATATAATGTATCAGTATAATCATAGTACTCGACATTTACCCCTGCACAAATTCTAAAGTCATGATCGGCAACTGATTGATCTGAAAAATAGAATGATCCTGATGGTTTTACGTATGTCAGGTTACATGCTCTTTTCCCGTATTCGTATATGTTTATGCCATTATAATCAACACCTAGTGAAAAATTTAATGTTCCGTATGGGTATGGTGTAAAATAGTATTCACCTTTTGCATTTATTCGTCTGCCTAAACGTGCAGTTACCGAAAATAATGATGGCGTAGGTGTATTAACACCGAAAGTTGCATTTGTTATGATTGATGCTATTTCTTCTGTATCAACATTCATACCTAAATTCAAACTATAATCATAACGCTCTTGCATTATGAATGTTAGTACATAACCATCAAGCGTATCGCGTAATAAGGGTTCTATATCTGCTTTTGTATGGGTATCATGCAAGGTTTTAACTGCCTCGTTTAAATCCTCTCTTTTATATACATTAAAGGGTTTAATCTTACAATTATTTTTCAACCATCTACTTTCACGACTATTAAATCCTTCAAATCTTACTTTATATATTAATATAGAATCCTGATTTTGATTGTATGAATAAGATGGTCTTGTAGTAGATGTGGTTTTATCTCCTAAACCCAATTTATTTTTCAGCTCCAACAATTGTGGCATATATGAGCACGCTGTTTCGTGTCCTATACGCATAATCGAATCGGTTGCAGCATTTGTAAAGCTTCCCACAGAGTATTTACTTAAATCAACAGGTATATACAAATCAGAGCGTTCAATATTGCGTAAATATTTTTCTTGACCATTTAGCATCACTAGTTGAAATAGTAATGATGGCGCCATTTCTAAATCTTTTGCAGTATTATGAGCTCTTTCAGCAACATCTACACCAATTATTACATCTGCTCCCATGGCTTCAGCCACGTCAACAGGATAATTATTGCTAACTCCACCATCTACCAATATACTTCCATACCAATTAACCGGAGTAAATATTGTTGGTATGGCCATACTTGCTCTTATAGCTTGATGTAAAACGCCATTATGGAATACGTGTTCTTTGCCCGAAACAGCATCTACTGAAACACATGCAAAGGGTATTGGGAATTTATTAAAGTCGCAAGAATCTGCATATTCTCTTGTTAAATTTATAAATAATGCTTCCAGATTATTTCCTCTTACAACGCCTTTTAAGTTCTGTTTAAATTCTTTTTTACTAAATGGTATTGATAGTATATAGGTATCAACCTGAGCCTTACGCGATAATGACATACTTACTCTCTTATCTTTATCAGAGAATAAATACATCCAATCCTGATGTCGAATAATAGAATCTAACTGATCGGTTGTATATCCAATTGCATACAAACCGCCCATAATTGATCCCATACTTGTTCCTACTATATAATCAATGGGGATACCGGCTTCTTCTATGGCTTTAAGTGCACCAACATGGGCAAATCCTTTTGCTCCTCCTCAACTAAGTACTACTGCTACTTTTTGACGAGCAAATAAATTAGTTGAGAAAATCAAGAATAGAATGACTGTAAAGATGTATTTAAAGATGTGATTGTTTCGAATCATAATGAATCAGTAATTTAAAATATATTTCTATTTGCAAAAATATAATAATGATTTTATAATTACTTAATAAAAATGCTAAAAAACCGGCTAAACAATATTTTAAAAGCTACTTGCTGAATTTATTCAAAAATCCATTATCTTTGTATCGCTTTTAAGGAAAGATGCCAGAGTGGTCGAATGGGCCGCACTCGAAATGCGGTGAACGGGTAACTGTTCCGGGGGTTCGAATCCCTCTCTTTCCGCAAATTTATTGATACTTGATCTATCACAGATTAAAGGGACTAAATGAGTTTATGCTTGTTTGGTCCTTTAATTTTTGTTTCGCCCGTGGGATTCGCATTGTGATTATGTTTCGTTGTTCGATTTTGTAGGGGCATGCCATGGCGTGCCCTTCATTTTCGACATGTGATTAATATAAATTCAATGTTGAAATAATCCGCAACGAACCCGTAGGGGCGAATTATTGATCATTTCAACATTTGATTATAAACATTTCATGTTGAATATGACAACGAAAGAGTTTCTTTTTGAATTCTAAGTGGTTGAAATTATTTCATTGAATTAGACTATAAACATAAATGACAAAATCTTATTTGATATAGATAAATCTATATTTTGATTTATTATTTTGCCGTTATTATAGATTTACCTATATTTGCATATCAAATATAGAAGGATATGTATAGCGAATTGTACGAAAAAGCAGGAAGTGAATTAATTCGGGAGTTGGGAAAACGATATAGTGATTACCGCAAACGGATGGGGTACACCCAAAAAGAAGTTGCCGAAAAGTCTGGTTTGAGTGTATTTACCATAAGCTCTTTTGAGAATGGTTCTTCCACCGGAATTACGATGGCTTCGTTTATCAAATTGCTTCGAGCGATTGATAGCTTAGAGGAAATCGAAAAGCTTTTGCCGGAGTTACCTGCAAGTCCACGAACTTTATTTAAGAAACAAAGTAGAAAATAACCTATGGAAACAAACGTAGTAAAAGTTAAACTATGGGGGATGGACGTAGGCTATCTTTCATGGGACAAGAAAGCGGGAACGGCAGTCTTTGAATATGACCCTTCGTTCTTGGAACTGGGGTTGGATATTGCTCCATTAACCATGTCAATAAATTCTCCACGTAGTCGGAAGCAAATTCCGTGGACAGGGGATAAGGACAAACTCTATCAAGGATTACCACCGACGATTGCCGATTCGTTACCAGACAAATGGGGAAACTCTCTTTTTAAGGCATGGTTGCGGGATAACAATATCTCCACTAAGAAAACAAATCCGGTAGACCACCTTTCTTTTATTGGTAGTCGGGCAATGGGTGCATTAGAATATGAGCCTGCTCAAAAGCTGGGGGATAATTCCGCATTTTCGGTTGATGTACAAAGGTTATATGAGTTTGCCAAACACGTATTAAACGAACGGGAAGCAACTGTACTAAATCAAGAAAACTCCATTCTTTGGCAAGACTTGGTAAAGATAAGTTCTTCTCCGGGTGGAAAACGACCGAAAGCGATTGTGGCTCTGAATAAAGCTACCGGAGAAGTTATTTCCGGTCAAGGACTAATCCCGGAAGGATTTCAGCATTACATTCTAAAGTACGACGATAATTCGGCATACCCTTTTTCCAAACTGGAATATATCTACTACCAAATGGCTTTGGATGCAGGTATTGAAATGATGCCTTCCGAATTAAGAACGTATGATGGCGTTACGCATTTCCTCACACAACGATTCGACCGAAATGATAACGAAAAGGTGCATACACAAACCTTGGCTGCCATGTCGCCCGCAAGCGATAGTTACGAGGATATTTTTGCCGTAATTAGGCGACTTAATTTGCCATACGAAGATACTCGCCAACAATACTTGCGCATGGTGTTTAATGTGATTGCCCGGAATGTGGACGACCATTCTAAGAACTTTTCATTTTGCATGAACCGAAATGGTGCTTGGAGGTTATCACCTGCATACGATTTGACATACAGCGTTGACTTAACCGCTCCGGCTTATTCAAACAGGCACTCGTTGACGGTAAATGGTAAAAACGAGGAATTTACTCGTGGAGATTTGGAAACAATTGGGCAGAACAACGATATACAGGATTACAATACTTTAATTGATGCGGTTACTAATGCGATTGCCAAATTTGAATTGTATGCAAAAGAATTAGACATTGATGAAAAGTTAATCAAAAGCATTCAGGCTGATTTTATAAAAGTATAACGCTATCGATTTGGTGCAAGGTGCAAGTATCTATATAGGAATGTGAAGAGCATGCCATGGCATGTCCTTACAATCGCATTGTGTTGTCGTTATTCATTTCGAAATATTTGTGCATTTCGAATGTGAAGGGCGAATGCAATTCGCCCCTACAACGCATTATTGATCATTTCAACATTGGATTATACACAATTACACAATTACACGATTACACATTACACGCCCTTAACCCATAACCCTTCACCCTTTTCACCCTACACATTCCACGCCCTTAACCTAAAAATTCCACACTACACATCAGCTTTATTCAAAAATATTCGTAATTTCGCAATTACTATTTGAATCTATATGTATTGCGTGTCGAATTTGAAGGGCGAATGCAATTCGCCCCTACAACGCATTATTGATCATTTCAACATTGGATTATACACAATTACACAATTACACGATTACACATTACACGCCCTTAACCCATAACCACTAACCCATAACCCCTAACCCCTAACCCCTAATCAAATATATTAACTCTTATAATTTTTTAATATGAAATCAATTAATCAGGATAAATTAATCGCATTGTTTTTTGGGGGATTGACGATTTTATTTTTGCTTGTAGCAATGAAAAACACAATCTTCTTTGACTGGGTTTTTGATAGACATCACAATCAATGGAGTTGGTATATAAGACCAATATTTTTGATACCATTTTGTTTTTTCGCATACAAACGAAGCTGGACAGGAATTTCGATAACTATATTCTGCCTTTTTACAAGTATGTTCTGGTTTAATAAACCGGAATTCGTGAGCGACAATGTTAAAGCATTTCTTGAGTTTGAAAAAGAATGGTTATATGGCAATTGGAATTATAAAAAAGTAATGCTGATTATTACGGTTCCAATTTCGTTTTTCGCATTAGGACTTGCTTTTTGGAAACGTAGTTTAATAATAGGACTTGCTGTGGTAGTTTTAATGGCTACAGGAAAAATAATATGGAGTATTCAAAATGCCGGAGAATCAGGAAAAACTATTATTATTCCTGCAATAATTGGATTAATAATATGCAGTGGACTGATTTTTTGGGGATTTAAAAAGCTTGAAGGAAATAAAAAACAAAACTCTAAAAAAGACTAGATTAACTAATGAACGCTGATGCCTTTTGTTCGCTGCCCCACTCTTCATTCTTACAGGTATCCTATTTATTTATGATGCAATTAAAAAGCCTGATATAAGTATGAATCCATTTGGCTTATTTCATTATATACTTTTGGCACTCATAATCTCATACCCATTTATATCTCTTTTGCTTGGTCATAGCTTCCCTAAAATGGTAGTTTGGATCATGCCTTGTCCATTTATCAGCTTTAGTATTTTAATTTATTCGCTTTATAAACGAAAGAATATTTTAATACTTATTCTACTTACTATTTGGGGCTTAACGGGAGTAAAATCATTCTTTTTTAATGCCTACGAAGATATTATCTTGTTGATATGTGGTATTTACGGAATAGTTTTAATTGTCAGAGAAAGAATGGTAAGGTGAAGGGTGAAGGGTTAAGGGTTAAGGATGTGTGGTGTGTGGTGTGTGGTGTGTGGTGTGTGGTGTGTAGTGTGTAGGGGCGAATTGCATTCGCCCGTGGGATTCGCATTGTGATTATGTTTCGTTGAGTAA
>MWBK01000244.1 GCA_002069025.1 Bacteroidetes bacterium ADurb.Bin302
TCTGCGACTTTTACTGCCTCTTTGTTGAACAAAATCTGTAAATAGCAAGTCATTATCTGCAAACAAATATCGTCTTGTTGTTTCTTTACATCCATAAGAGCTGCCTGAAAATTAAAATCAGTTTGATAAACCTCATTTATCATTTGCAAACCCTTAAAAAGGGTTAGTCCGGCAGATACTCCTATATTTGTATTGAAAACATTATTTGACATATATATATTATCTTCTGTTAATGAACGTCCAAAACTAAAATTCTGTGACGCATTTGCATTCAAATTTGGAAGAAAGTTTTCTTTTGATTGTTGATGCGAAATTTTAGAAATCTCAGCCTGTGTTTCTGACCTCTTAATTACCGCATTCTCGTTTTTTGCATATTCAATACATTGTTCAATTGTCCAAACTTGTTGTGCTGATGTTATTAATGGAAGCAATAAAAATAATATTACGCATTTAGCTTTCATAAATTTATTTTTTAATTATATCCTTCATTTTTAAACCTTGCTTAATTTCAATATTAAGGCCGTCTGATAACCCTATAACAACCGGACGCTTTTCAAACAATAAGGTGTCTTTTGTTGAACGAACTTCAACGTATGTGCTGTCACCTGAAAATTTCAATGCACTCTCAGGTATTGACATAACGCTGTCACTTTTAGCAAGAACAATTTGTGCATTTGCACTATACCCTGCTCTTATAAAAACATCATCAGGAATCTTCACAGCTGCCTTAATTTCAAACATTACAGCACCATTTTCTTCGGTCCCTTTAGGTGCAATATATTCCAAATTTGCATCAAACATACGCCCTTCAAGGGCACCTATCAACAATTTAATAGGCATACCGGGTTTTAATTTTCCGACTTCCGTTTCATCTATCTTACCTACAAACAACATATCCCCCATATTGGCTATTGTTGCTATTGTTGTACCATCATTAAATGTATTACTTTGAATTACAGAGTTACCAACTTTTTCAGGCACGTCTAAGATTGTTCCATCGACTGTTGCGCGTATTAATGTATTACTGCTGTTGGCAGAATTTTTGGTTATACCATCTTTTATGATGTCGTAGCTATTTTGTGCATCAATCAAATTTTCTTTGGCATTTTTTAGATTTACTTCGGTATCTTCAAAATCAGATTGCGAAACTACACCTTTTTTATATAATGTTTCTTGACGATTATAGTCAATTTGAGCCTTTTCTAAAGCTATTTTTGATTTCTTTAAATTGGTTTCAGCATTATTAAGTGCCCCCATTTCAGGAACTACTCTAACTTTAGCGATAATGTCACCTTTTTTCACTATTTCACCGGCTTCTTTTTCGAGAGACACTATGATACCTGAAATTTGCGGTTTAATAGAAACCTCATCACGTGGTTGAATTTTTCCGGTAGCTAAAGTTTTCTTTTCTATTGTTTGAATTGATGGAGAAACTGTTTCAAAAACTTCTTTTTCGGGTTGTGATTTCTTCCACAAAAAAACAAATGTTGCAATAACTGCTCCAATAAGCAATACTATTCCAATAATTCTAAATACTTTTTTCATATCGTTTGTTATTATAATTATTATTCGTCATACAAAGCTTCAATAGCCTTTATTTGTAATGCTCTCTTTGATGGTAATAATCCCGCAAGAAGTCCTGATACAATCAGTACAATGGCAGCTGCAACTGCTGTAATAAATGACACTTGGGGATTCAAGAGCACGATCTTTTCGGGTGGAAATGTTTCTAAAAACCATTGAACCAATACTAAAGTCCCAACTCCTGCAGCAATTCCTATGAAACCGGAGATTGAAGCTAAAACTACACTTTCGCTCATAATTTGTTTTATGATCACCATTGGCGTAGCTCCCAGTGCTCTTCTGATTCCTATTTCTTGGGTTCTTTCGCGCACTGTTACCAACATAATATTACTAACGCCAACCATTCCTGCTAATAAGGTACCTAAACCAACAATCCATATTAATGTATTAATACCGCCAAATAGCATCGAAAAATTGTCAAACATTTCTTTTAAACTAAATGAACCGACACCTTCATTATCAGTTGGTGATACACTCTTACGTTCTTTTAAAAAGCTCAAAATTCTGGGTTCTAGTTCAGACATATTAACCGCATCATAAGCTTTAAATCCCATAAAATTAATTTTATCTCCCATGTTGAGCATTTGCTTTAATGTACTTACCGGCACATATATCATCTGATTAGGACTACCGAATATAGAGAAGTCTTCTGAATAATCTTCGTATACACCTATAACTTGCCAGTATATAGAACCTATGCGTATAATAGAGCCTAAAACATCTTCGTTTGGTGCATATAAATCATTCGCTACTTTCTTACCTATTACGCAAACCTTACGTCTGTCTGATATATCCACTTCATTTAAGTATCTGCCTTGCAATATACGGCATGGGCTTATTTCATAAAATCCCGGGGCATAACCCATTGTGCTATATGTACCATGTTTTTCTCCTCTTACGGCATCACCAAGACCATCTCCAAATACAATAGCACTACCTGCTTCTAATTCAGGGAACTGTTTAATTACTGCAGCGAAATCTGCATCATTAAATACTATTTCACGTCCTTTGGCAAATCCGGCATAAGGTTCGGTTGTATTCCTCGAAAAAACGAAGGTTGAATTAACTGAAAATTTTCCTAATTCACCAATCATTTTATTTTGAATACCATTGCCCATTCCGGCCATAACTACCAACATATATATGCCCCAAAACACACCGAAGGCGGTAAGGATACTACGCAATTTATTGCGAGTTATAGTAGTCCATATTTCTTGCCAATTATCTAAATCAAACATAATTATTTTGCTTGCATTGCTTCTATAGGTTTAATCTTAACAGTCTTGTGTGCAGGTACATACCCGGCTATTACACCGGCCAAAACCAATATTGCCATCGCTGCTATAGCAACATCCAAATTTACGGTTGGATTCATAAACATATTCATATTATGATCACCACTTTCAACCGGCATTGATGACATAACTTTAGCTACTGTTTCGGTTAATGCAACTCCTAATAACATACCTATATATCCAAATAATAGTGTTATTGTAAGAGATTCTAATACAACTAGTTTTATTATTGAACTTGGAGTTGCTCCTAAGGCTTTACGAATACCAAATTCTCTAGTTCTTTCTTTTACAGTTATCAACATAATATTGCTAATACCTACAATACCTGCGATTAATGTGCCTATTCCTATTATCCATATAAATAATGAGATTCCGTTAAAAACCACTTGCGATTGTTCGAAAGAAGACATTCTATCCTCAATATACATCGCATTTTTATCGTCGGGATCAAATTGCATTCGTGCTGACAACATTCGTCTAAGTTTATTCGACAATTCTTCACTTTGAGCTGCATTTTCAATTCCGCTAATTGCAAATGTTAGGTCTGTAATGTATCCACCCGGATTAAATATTTTTTGAGAAGTAGAGAATGGTATGTAGTAAGATTTGTTCCATCCGGAGCCTCCTTTAATGTCATATATACCAACAACCTTGAACAAAAGGCCTTGCAAATTAACATATTTGCCTATCGGGTCTTTATCTTTAAACAAAGTCTCGGCTGTTTTTGGATGTAATATTATTACCTTTCTACATTCACGTTCGTCTGATTCATCAAGTAAACGTCCTGATATAACATACATATTACGCATTTTATCAAAACCGGGACAAACACCGCTTAATGTTTCCGATGCATAAGTATCACCATAAGATATAGAAGAAGACCACAAATTAAAAATAGGAGAAAAATCTGTCATTTCTACCATCTGTGGTATTTGTTGCTTGAAAAATTCCAAATCGCTTGTCGAAAAACGTATATCCCTTCCGCTTTGCCATCCTCTATATGGTTTTGAGGTAACACCCGGATAAAACGAAATAGTATTGTTTGACATATAATTGAAATTCGAAAGCATTCCATTACGCAATCCATTTCCGGATGCCAACAATATAATCAACATGAAAATACCCCATGCTATAGAGAATCCGGTTAGACAAGTACGAAGTTTATTTGCTCTAATTGCTATGAATATTTCCGTCCAAAGATCTTTCATGCAATAATACCATCTTTAATGTGTATAATTCTATCTGTTTGATCTGCAATTTGTTGCTCATGAGTTACAATTATCATTGTAATGCCTTCTGTTTTATTTACCTCTCTAAGTAAATCCAAAACATCTTGGGACGTTTTACTATCCAATGCACCTGTTGGCTCATCTGCCAATATAACTTGAGGCTTTGCAATCAAAGCTCTTGCTATGGCGACACGTTGTTTTTGACCACCTGACATTTCGTTAGGCAAATGATCTGCTCTGTCTTTAATACCAACTCTGTCTAAATATTCTAATGCAATTTGATTCCTTTTTTTACGAGGTACGCCTTGATAATACAAAGGAAGAGCAACGTTTTCAAGTGCAGTTTTAAAGTTTATCAAATTAAATGACTGAAAAACAAATCCAATCATTTTGTTACGCAAATGAGCGGCTTCTGTTTCGGATAAATCTTTAATTAAAACATTGTTCAATAAATATTTACCTTCGTCGTAAGTATCCAATATACCAAGTATATTAAGCAGTGTTGATTTTCCTGAACCGGATGCTCCCATTATTGAAACGAAATCGCCCTTTTCAATATCCATATTTATTCCTTTCAATACGTGAAGTGGCGAACCTGCGAAATAAGTTTTATGAATGTTTTCTAAATGTATCATATTTTTTATTTGCTTTTTGACACTGCAAAAATAGCATTAGAAACAGTACTGTGTACAACAAGGTACATTGTATATATTTATTTAACAATTGTTTCACTATATATTAACGCATCTTCTGCTCGCTGCCCTAGCTTGATTCCCAATTTTTTGGCCTCAGGGCTAAGTTCCAAGATTTTTGCATTAAGCACATCATCAATACTATTAACGCCTCTCACCAAGGCCATTGCATCACCTAATTTAGTTGCCGTTGCTATAGAAAAATAGCCGCAAGAGACTATCAAACGGCTACCCTTTATAAGTAACATAATCGTATTTTCAGTTGGCAGAGTTAAAGCTGTAAACGTGTAGTTGTTCAGTTTAATTGTTTCTAATTTTTCTTCCATAATAGTTGATTTTTTTAGTTCCATTTCTTATTCCGGTTTTATACCATATTGTATAAACGCAAAATTATCAGTGTCATTATACTTATCATAATTGCCATGAATCCGGTTTATCTGCTTCACTTGCTTTTCGAATTTTCTTTATACCCAATCTCCACATAAAAATATCAAATATAAAAAACAGTACCATCAATATAAATGATACCAATGTACTTGAACTTGCATCGGCGTACATCAATAAGTAATCGTAAACTCCATGCAGAAGTATTGCAGAAAGCAAAGCGTACACTAAATTACGTTTCTTTTTTATTGGATTAAATTTTGCAACACTTACAAAATAGCCCATTGAAACCGCAAATAAAAAGTGTGCCGGTGTTGCAAATAAAAGCCTGGCAATAAAAGTAGGTATATAGCTGGAAGTATCATCAAATATATACAAAGCATTCTCTACAAATGCAAAACCCATCGACACAAATACTGCATACACTATGCCATCAAAACGCTCGTTAAATTCAGAATTTTTCCACATCAAACTCAATAGTAAAAAGAACTTACTACATTCTTCTATAATTGCAGCTCCGACAAATGCAGACATAAACGCATTGTTATTATACTCAAGACCCGCTAAATTAAGCACTACATGAATAAATAGTGTACATGCTACTGATAACATACCAAAAAAGAAGGCCTTAAGCAGAAGTTTAAAAGGCTCTTTTTCTCGTACATCACGAAAGTATATGTATATACAAATTAAAAGCGAAGGTAAAAGCGATAGTAAAAGAATATACCACATAAATTACATTTTTATATTTTAAGATTTTAAGCTATTTAATATGATTTGAACCACAAGCTTTTTCCTATGCGCAATATACGCCTGCTTTTCTTTATCTGTTCTACCTAATATGTCGGTATAAATCGGGGCAGATACAAAAATAAAAACATTTAGCGACAAAACATTTAATAGTAAATCTAATGTATCAATCGGTTTTATAACTCCTTTTGCTATTTCATCCTTAATTTCTTTATCAAACTCATAATAGATATCCCTAACCATCGGATTGTCAACAATATAATCTCGAATCATACAACGCCTCTTTTTATTCAAGATCAACTCGTTCATAATAAGGAACGGCAAATTAGGATTCTGCTCCATCATATTTGCATGAGCGCATATCCTTTTTTCAAGACGTTCAAAAAAATCATCATTTGCTCCACTTTTTTCTGTGAAAGCGGTTATAAACAATCTTACTTTTTGCATAAAAACTTGCAAAAACAGATTCTCTTTAGTTCTATAATAATAATGAACTAAGGCTTGGTTACAACCTACTTCTTTAGCAATTTCAGTGGTTGATGTCATAGCAAAACCTTTTTCTAAAAAAAGTTTTTCTGCAGTTTGTAATATTTGTTCTTCTGTTGTCATTTTAAATAGTTTTTTTGCAGTTTTCAACCATAAAATGTAAGCGATTAAAT
>MWBK01000245.1 GCA_002069025.1 Bacteroidetes bacterium ADurb.Bin302
TATTTAGTGTATTTTACAACATGCTGCATACACCCCCCTTGAACCAAGCGTCCTTGCGAAAAATAGTGCCTTGGTTGGAGTTCCAACCAAGCGTGGTTCACGCTCGAACCAAGCGTGGTTCAAAAGCAAACCAAGGCGGTTTTTTTTTGAACCTAACGTGGTTCAAGGGGGTCTTATGCCGCATAAATACATTTGTATGTATTTCAATATCAAAAATATACAAAAATATTTTTAAAACATTAAATATCAAATAATTATGGGAATTAAAGTAAAAATAATTGAAAAATCAAAACCCGGACATCCGGAAGAGAAGTATTACTGTGCAGCTCCAAATGAAAACGGGATGACTAAATATTTTGTTATGAAAGTCCGTAATCAAACACAAATCTACAAAAGGACGGTTGCTCTGGATATATTCCTCTTCTATCCGCGCTGATAATTACAGCTATCTTCTCATCACTAATGCCTCGTTTTTTGTTTTCGAAAATCCCTTTCCCTAATTCTTTTATTTTCATGTTGCAACTATATCGCTTTTTTACTTACTTATTATAAAACATAGCCAAAAACAATTACGAATCTTACAAATTTGAACCTTTGCGTTCTTTGATATAAAACCCTGTAAAACATTTTTTCAATTTCAAGAACTTCTGCCTTACAAAATATAAATTTTCTAGTTACTAAATTAGAGATGTATTTACTTGTTAGGGAGCTAAAACAACAATCAATTAGAAACAGCCTATAAAACAACTATTAGATGCAGCAACGGATTAAAATCGGGCATGCTCCGCTGAGCAAAGTAGAATATCCCATTTTCAACGGAAGGATATCTATTGTTTAAACAAAAAATAATAGCACCTCAAAAAAAACTTAACCAAAAAAGAAGAAGTTGTTTGAAACAACTTCTTCTTGATTTAAACAAAATATGTTAATACGCTGTCTATTTTTGAATAGTCATTTTCTTAACAATAGATTGTCCTTGATATTCCATCCAATAGTAATAAATACCATTGGCTAAATTTTGAGTATCGAATTCGAGAACATGTTCACCTGCCAAACAAGGAATTTCTCTATTATAAAGAATTTGACCACTAATAGATGTTACACTGAATTGAACAGTGCCTTCTTTCGGTAAACTGTAACTTATACTTGTAATGGTTGATACAGGATTGGGAATATTCTGCTCCATAGACCAATTAACAGTTGCAAAAGCTTCCACACTTACATCATCTAATATCGCACAAGCCATAACATCAAGCTTATTATTTGTAGTATCCGAATCTTCAGCCTGACTGACAAAGAATGTAACTTTATAATTATCGGTGAAGTTAGGAACTAAATATCCGTTAACACAAGTATGCAACAAACTATCATTAGCATCAATGTTAGCAACTGCTTCGGAGTAGTTAGTTAAAACCGTACCGGCACTATCAACTGTTACATAAAGCATGATATTATTGGCAGCAGCGGAACCCTGATTCTTTATGCGTACAATAGGATAAACAGTAGTTTTACCCGTATCACAAACAATGGTGTTGGGTTTTTCGATCGATGTTATCAATAAATCGATAGTCTTTTCAAATGTGACAGGACAATAAGCGTTAACCAAATTATTTTGGCTATTACCATCACACGATAATTCTGATTTAACTTCCAATAAGAAGAACGGTTGTATCTCAGCTACAACAGGAACCACGGATGTATTTACAAAAGTATAAGTGATAGTATCTCCAGGATTTAACAAAGAATCCACTATTTCGGTTACATCTGCATTTTTGTTTATTTGCAAATGCAACGGGATATTTCTTATCGGAATAATACCTGTATTAGTGAAACTTACAGTTGGATAGAAACTATCTCCTACCTTTATTGTACCAAGAGGATCTAAGGTTAACATTTTAACATCAACATTAATCACCCTTGATTCAACTGCAGTATCATTTTGTGTATTGGCATCTGCTGAACGAATATACGCTTTAAAGTTATAAGTGCCATTTGTTGAAAAATCAAAATTTGTATCAAGTACAACAGTCATGTATGCATTACCACTGATGCTTCCTGTTACCAAAGGATGAGTATAAGATTTTGTGGTAGCACCACTTACTTCCACAACCAGTTCGCTTGGATTTCTATCAAACTGGAATTCTTGGGTAGTTACATTGGTAATGATAGCAGAAATAGATTTCTGATCCAAATCACAAGCAACAAAATCGTTTTGAGGAATAATATCCAATGCTACTTCAATGTCTTGTAATGAGGTAATAGAAATACTGTCAATATTTTGATTTCCTCCGCCAAAACTTTGACCGTAAAAGTCAATGATAACACAAGCATACGTTGAATAGCTTGACAAATCATAAGTATAATACACAAACGTAGGTGTTGTATACACGCTGTTATAACGTTTAATTTCAGCTAAATTTTGATATGTTGATCCACCGTCAACAGAAACGCGAACAAACAGTTTATCGTCTTTCGAACTGTTATTGTTATCATGAGCATACCAAAATTCAAGTTTTGGATTTCTTGCTCCCAACAAGTTAATTGGTTGTAAACGAGCACTTGCAATGGCCCCTAATTCGGAAGCAAAAGTCAAACGACCGCTTCCGTTAACCGGATTAATGACCGGATTAGTTCCTTGTCCTTGTTGTACTGACCAACCTGCACTACCTGTTAACTGTGAGAATGTGAATGTTGAAGGAACTGTGCTGAAGTTTTCATTATATGGCAAGGTTAATAAATCCACCGTGAAGTCGGTTGATGTAGTATCATTGCTTGCATCTTGATCAATAACACTTTCGAGCCATGCCGTTATATGGTAGGTTCCATTCTGAGAAACAGGCAATAAATTGGTGATTTCAATGGTATCTGTCGATAGAATGTCAAGTGTACCCGTTGTAAGCAAAGTATCTTTTTGGAAATTGATAGCTCCGGTTACATTAACATATAATCTTACATTATTTGTGTCAAAATCGAACAAATAACCACCTTTGTTTTTAATAGCCACTTTCACTGAAGCGAAATTTTGATGGCAAATAACCTCCGGTTTGTTGACAGGTTCAACTACAGATAATATTTCCAAATCGTTTCCTGCAAAAACAGCTGCTGTATAAGCTCCCATATAAGTGTATAAAACACGAGCACTATCATTGATATCGGTTGTAACATTCGAATCAATAGGACATATCAACCCATTATTATTAGAATTGGTTAGACTTAAGTCGGTATTAATATTAACAAAAGAAGGTAAAATGCTAACGGAATGCATATCATTCGATGTTAAAGCCTGCCATGTCGACATATTGGATACAGAAGAGCCTGCATAAGCGATGTAATTACCTCCACTGTAATAATTATTATAATCCATTACTGAATTTTGGGCATAGTTTGCCGAAGTAAAATAAATTGGATAAGCGGTTGCTGCCGAAATGAAGTTATTGTTTTTAAGTATAAAATTTGAAGTTGAATTGTTAACATACAAACATTTGGCACCGGCACTATTTAAGTATATTGAATTATTGATAATATTTACATAGGTCATTTGATTCACTTTGATACCGTAATTATCGGCAGTAGTTGCAGTAGCAATAATCTCATTATTGCATAACAAACCACTGTTTAATGCATTATGATTCATATAATTCAAATCTATACCTGTAAAATTATTAACACTTGTTAGTGTATATATTTTATTTGAATTTATATATGCATTACAATAACTTAATGATATACCATTAAAACCATATGAATAATTATTAACATTTGAAGTGATCTTATTATGAGAAACACTTTTAATATCGGCATTAGAAATAAAAATACTTGTATAAAAAGCATTTGTCATTACATTATTATCTATGACAATATCGGTCCCATACGCTAAATTTTTACCTGCTTGCAAAGAGATATTATAAGATCCTCCATCAATGTTATTGTTTAATATTCGTAGATTATTAATGGCTGATGTAATATTTTCTGACTGTATGGCTCCGCCATCTAATTTTTGAGTATCAGATTGTACTATAAGTGCATTAATTTTACAATTACTAAATTCAATATTATTAGCCGACGATAATAGGTTAATAGCAGTTGGCATACTTGCATCAATCGTTAAATGATTAAAATTCAAATATCCTGCATTCATAAGCGTAATAGCTGTTGAAGATGATACGATTCTCACATCATTGGCATTACCACTTGCTGATGTAAAGCTAACAATATTGGTATCATTAGCGCCCGAAAAGGTTTTAGAAATATTTACCGGTGCATAAGTACCCGAATCAATTAAGAGAATAACCGGACCAGCTACTCCACAATTCAACAAGGTTGATATAGCATCGTTAATACTACTAAAATCACGATTGGTTGCACCAATGGTATAATTACCTTTTAACATAGAGTCGCAAGCATAAGTAGACACATAAATGGTATCATTAAATGTATTTGAATCACCCACACATTCTGCCCATGCTTTCAAATTGATATTTCCGGTTAGAGAAGGGATAAAACTACCTATAGTTAAAACAGTATCTTCGTATTGATTTAAAGCTAAGTTTGTAGCATTAAAGGGTGTTTGTAAAACACCATTCAATGTCCATTGAATTGTTGCGTTTTGTAAAGTATCAATACCATAATTTAATAGTCTGACTACTACATTCGTTTGGTTCCCGATAATAGAAATAGGAGAAGGCATAAAGAATGTATCTAAACCAACATCATTATTAAAAAATTTAGCATAACAACCCATGGAATTGTTTGATATTGTTCTTATTTCATTTTCAATATCGTAAGTTATATAAGATACAAGTGGACATCTCAACATGGCCGACGGAGATAAATTAACAGGGCTTGCCGGATACATTGGATTGATATTGATAGAATTCGAATCTTTTCCTGTACCTGTAGCTATGATGTCGGCAATTGATGTACAATTCGTAGTGATATATGCCAGATCCGTTCCGGTAGAATAATAATTGTTGTAATCAAA
>MWBK01000246.1 GCA_002069025.1 Bacteroidetes bacterium ADurb.Bin302
TGAAGGGCATGCCATGGCATGCCCCTACAACGCATTATTGATCATTTCAACATTGGATTATACACATTACACGTTACACGATTATACACACCCCCTCACCCTTAACCTTACTCCTCCTTAACCTCCTCATAATCAATGTCTTCGGCTTTGTTTTTATCTATTTTCTTTTTAAGATATTCGCGAGCCATACGATCTTCAGAAGATGATGATGAAGAAGTATTAGAAGTATGGTGCTTGCGACCTGTAAATATATTTCGTAAGAAAGATAAAAGTGACACAATTACAATAAGTACAAATGCCAACAAAAAGAAAAGTATAAGGCCAATTATTTGCATAAAATCTATTTAGTTGCTTTTTTACGTTTCATAAAGACTCTTACAATAAGCCATATACCAACTAAAATAAATGGTATACTCAAAAGCTGCCCCATGTTAAGAATCATACCGGCCTCAAAATCAGACTGATCGTTTTTGATGAACTCTATAAAAAAGCGCGCTGTAAATAAAAATGTAAAACCTATTCCTGTAAGTAAACCTTCATGTTTTTGAGCGCCTTTTTTCCAATATAGCCACATCAAGAATAGAAATAGCACAAAGTATGCCAAAGATTCATACAATTGTGTAGGATGACATACCGGGACTAAATTTACCGGTAATCCCGGAAACTCACGTAAGAATTTGAAGCCCCATGGCAGTGTTGTTACACAACCATATATTTCAGAATTCATTAAGTTTGCAATACGAATAAAACTTGCAGCTAAAGAACATACAACAAATAAGCGATCAGCCAACCACAAGAAAGGTTTACGGGTCATGTATTTTGACAATAACCAAACTGCTAATATAATTGCTGCTGCACCACCATGGCTTGCCAAACCACCATGCCAAATCTTAATTATTTCAGACGGATGTTGGCTGTAATATGCCCAATCATAGAAAAACACGTGACCTAGACGAGAGCCTACAATAACAGCCAAAACCAAGTATATAAATACCTTATCAGACCAATCATCAGGGCATCCCTCTTTCTTAAACATTTTAGACAAAATCCAAATAGCTATCAGAAAGCCTGTTGCATATATAATACCATACCAACGTAAGGTTATAGGACCCACAGAGAAGGCCACAGGGTCAACATTCCAAATAACAGACAACAAATTCATATGTAAAATATTTTAGGCTTCAAAGATACAAACTTTTGCTCAATTATTATGTTACGAGCAAAACACATTCAGCTTTTATATACTTGTTGTATTTCTGTCGTACTTAAATATCATTGTGCATTAATCAATTATGCTATATTTGCATGTATAATAATCAAGCACATGAAAAGATACACAAAACTATGCCTCATTATTTGTATTACAATAATGTCAGGATGCTCATCGGTAATCAACAAAAATGACTTTGCCCGTGTAGATGGAATGGATATTATATTGCCGTCGGGTGATAAGCTCAATATTAAAGGTACAAATCTAGGACATTGGCTTAATCCCGAAGGATATATGATAGGTATCCATAAAAATGCAAATTCTGCATCACGCATTAATCAAGCATTTTGCGAAATGATCGGCCCGGAGAAGACCTCTGAGTTTTGGCAAAAATTCAAAGATAATTATATCACTCAAAGCGATATAGCATTTATTAAATCAAGCGGTGCTAACACAATACGCATTCCTTTTCATTATAAATTATTTACTCGCGAAGATTATATGGGCTTAAATGATGAGAACGAAGGATTCAAGCGACTTGACAGCCTTGTAACCTGGTGTAAAAAAGAACAAATCTATCTTATTTTAGATATGCATGATGCACCCGGAGGTCAAACGGGCGATAATATTGATGATAGTTACGGCTATCCTTGGTTATTTGAATCGCCAAGATGTCAAGATTTATTTGTAGATATCTGGGTAAGAATTTCTGAACATTATAAAAATGAGACCATTATTTTAGGATATGATTTAATGAACGAGCCTATTGCCACCTACTTTAAAGATAATGAAGAAAAACTTAATAAAGAGCTTGAACCTCTTTATATAAGAACTACAAAAGCAATACGTGAGGTCGATAAAAATCATATCATTATACTTGGAGGCGCACAATGGAACAGTGTTTTCAGTGTATTTACAGATTGGAAATTTGACGATAACATAATGTATTCATGCCACAGATACAAAGGAGGTACAAGCAAAGAGGCTATTCAAAGTTTTATAGATTTTAGAGATAGAACAAACCTGCCTATGTGGATGGGAGAAACAGGACATAATACATACGAATGGTTACACGATTTTCGCATAACTATGGAAGAAAACAATATCGGCTGGACTTATTGGCCTTACAAAAAAATGGGAGAATCATCTTTTGTAAACGTAAAAGAACCTGCAAATTGGAATCTGATTATACAATACGCAGAAAGCACTCGTAGTTCGTATGATTCAATACGTCAAAATAGACCTGATGCACAAATAATCAATAAAGCAATGGATGAATACATTGAAAATATGAAGTTCAAAAACTGCATAGTTGAATCAAAATACATCGAAGCATTAGGACTAAAGACCGAATAAACTGACGAACTTACAAAATAAAAAAGAGGCTGCCATATCATAGTATATGTGCAGCCTCTGAAATTATATTAATATGTTCGCTTAAGCGTTTCTACCACAGCAATTTTTGTATTTTTTGCCACTGCCGCAAGGACATGGATCATTACGACCTACCGTCTTATCAACATGAATCGGCTGAGTTTTTTGTTGCTCACGCGTATCCTGTTTCCCGGCATTCATTATATCAGATTTTTGTTCCTTATATTTGCTGTAATCTTGTCTTTTTTCTTGCTTAGCTTCACGAAGTTCTTGTCCTTCACTTACAGGTATCTGCCCGCGCATCAACACCGTTGTAGCCTTATAATTAATCGTTTCAAGCATCTTCATGAACAAACCATGTGCCTCTAATTTATAAATCAATAAGGGGTCTTTTTGTTCGTAGCTTGCATTCTGTACAGATTGACGAAGATCATCCAATTCGCGTAAATGTTCCTTCCAAGCCTCATCAATTGTATGTAACAAAACTGATTTTTGGAATGCTTTTACAACTAATTTAGCTTCGCTATCGTAAGCATCCTTCAAATTTACAGGAATGTTGTACATAAGCTTGCCATCAGTAAACGGAATCAAGATGTTTTGGTACATCTGACCTTGAGTTTCATATACATTTTTGATTACAGGATATGCAAGTTCAGCAGTTTTATCAGACTTACGCTTGAAGTTTGAGACAACAGCATCATAAATCTTATCTGTTAATTCTTCCGGCTTAGACTTGCGTAATTCATCTTGCTCTAATTTAATATCAATAGAGAACCAGCGTAACAATTCTGCTCTAAACTCGTCAGATTCTGTAGAATCGATATAACGATCAACAAGCGAAGATACACCATTGTACAACATGTTAACGATATCCATTCCTATACGTTCACCCATTAAAGCATGGCGACGACGAGCATATATCTCATTTCTTTGTAAATTCATTACATCATCATACTCAAGCAAACGCTTACGTATTCCGAAGTTATTCTCTTCAACTTTTTTCTGAGCTCTTTCAATTGATTTTGAAATCTGGCTGTGTTCAATTACATCATCGTCTTGATAACCCATCCTATCCATCAATCCTACAATTCTGTCAGAGCCGAACAAACGCATCAAAGTATCTTCAAAAGATACGTAGAATACAGAAGAACCCGGATCACCTTGACGACCTGAACGACCACGCAACTGACGGTCGATACGTCTACTTTCGTGACGTTCCGTACCAATAATTGCCAAACCACCTGCAGCCTTAGACTCCGGAGTAAGTTTAATATCAGTACCACGACCTGCCATATTTGTAGCTATTGTAACAACTCCCGGACGACCGGCCTGAGCTACAATTTCAGCTTCTTTTTGATGCAATTTAGCATTCAATACATTGTGCTGAATCTTTCTCATTGTAAGCATCTTACTTAACAATTCAGAGATTTCAACCGAAGTGGTACCAACTAATACAGGACGACCTGCATTAACCAGTGATACTATTTCTTCAATTACAGCATTGTATTTTACACGTTTTGTTTTATAAACCCTATCGTTCATATCATTACGAACAATCGGTCTATTAGTTGGAATTACAACAACATCAAGTTTATATATATCCCAGAATTCGCCTGCTTCCGTTTCGGCAGTACCTGTCATACCCGCCAATTTGCGATACATTCTGAAATAATTCTGTAATGTAATTGTTGCGAAAGTTTGAGTTGCAGCTTCAACAGTAACACGCTCTTTTGCCTCAATAGCTTGATGCAAACCATCAGAGTAACGGCGACCTTCCATAATACGGCCCGTTTGCTCATCAACAATCATTACTTTATTATCAATAACCACATATTCATCATCCTTTTCGAATAAGGTATATGCTTTAAGTAATTGATTTACAGTATGTACACGTTCAGATTTTACTGCATATTCTTGCATCAAAGCATCCTTACGAGATATTTTTTCTTCTTCGCTAATATTTCCCTTTTCCAAATCAGCTAACTCAGAACCAATATCAGGCAATACGAAGAATTTAGCATCATCAGTATCACCTGTTATAAGATCGATACCTTTATCAGTAAGTTCGATGCTATTATGTTGCTCATTAATAACAAAATACAAATCATCTGTAATCTCGTGCATACGTCTGTCATTCTGCTCCATATACACAGACTCGGTTTTAAGCATGGTAGCTTTTACACCGGGCTCGCTCAAAAATTTGATAAGAGGATTATTTTTAGGCAAACCTTTATACGTACGAAACAGATAAATTGCACCTTGTTCGCGTTCTTTCTCATTTTCTGATGCCATTAAACGTTTTGCATCAGCAAGTAACTTTGTTGCTAAAGCCTTTTGAGCAGCAACAATTTTCTCAACCTTAGGACGATATTCTTCAAATAATTGATCCTCGCCTTTAGGAACAGGACCCGATATAATCAAAGGAGTACGAGCATCATCAATCAATACGGAGTCAACCTCATCGACAATTGCATAATTGTGCATTCTTTGTACCAAATCTTTTGGAGAAGATGCCATATTATCACGCAAATAGTCAAAGCCGAATTCATTATTAGTACCAAAGGTGATGTCAGAATTATAAGCCTTACGTCTTTCGTCAGAGTTTGGTTTATGTTTGTCGATACAATCCACACTCAATCCATGGAACATGTATAAAGGCCCCATCCATTCAGAGTCACGTTTTGACAAATAATCATTTACAGTTACTATATGCACACCGTTTCCGCTAAGAGCATTTAAGAACACAGGCAAAGTAGCAACTAAAGTTTTACCTTCACCGGTTGCCATTTCAGCAATTTTACCTTTGTGAAGAGCAACACCACCAATCAACTGCACATCGTAATGTACCATATCCCATTTGATAGTGTTTCCACCTGCAGTCCATTCGTTATGATATATAGCTTTGTCACCGTCAATATCAACAAAATCGTGATTTACAGCCAATTGTTTGTCAAATTCATTGGCAGTTACCACAATATCGGAATTTTCTTTAAAACGTCTTGCTGTATCTTTAATGATAGAGAAAACCTCAGGCAAGAAAGTATCTAAAGCAGCTGAAATATTATCTAATGCCTGACTCTCTAATTTATCTATCTCGGCGTATAATTTTTCACGATCTTGTAAATCAGTTGAGTCAATGCTTTCTTTAAGTTCTGCAATTTTTGCATATTCCGATGCAGCACTATTTTTAATTTCGGCTCTGATATTTTGTGTACGTTCACGTAACTCGTCGTTGCTTAATTTTTCAATTGAGGGATACACAACCTTAATCTTTTCGACATAAGGCAATATTTCTTTTAAATCTCGTTCCGATTTTGTGCCAAACAACTTCCCTATAATAGATCCAATATTCATTATTGTAATAGTTTAATTTTAATTCTATGAACAACGCAATTTGCGTCCGATTTTCAAAGTAGTTCTTGCTGTAATATTATTCAGCTTACACAATTTAGAAACAGTCGTTCCTCTTCTCTTAGCAATACCGGACAATGTATCGCCACGTCTTACTGTGTAATATGCCAAATTATTTATATTGCCCTTATATTTAAATGATTCGGCGCAAACAAGATATGTATCTTTTATAGGCCTACCCGTTTCGAAATCTACCAATGTTTGAGGATTAATCGGATTCCCTACATAACGCATTTCAAAATGTAAATGAGGGCCTGTACTACGTCCGGTATTTCCGCCCAAAGCGATAGCATCACCCGCACAAACTGCACTTTCGGGTTCTACCAATATTTTTGATAAATGACCATATATGGTCTCAAGTCCATTATCATGACGTACAAGTACGTAATAGCCATAGCCTCTACCTATTTTTGCTATTCTTACCTTACCGTCAAAAGCGCTTCTTACAGTATCTCCTATATTCAATTTTATATCTGTGCCATAGTGATAACGATATCTTCGCATACCAAACACAGATGTTACTCGTCCGTAGATAGGATGATGATAATCCCGCATGTCTATTGACACGGTATCTTTCATCTTATACAGATTTATGTTATACGGATTTACTGCTACATCGCTCCAGATAGAATTATACAAACCTTCGGGTAAATTCTCATCGTACGAGCCAAATTCACTGAAGTCGGTTAAATCATCTTCAGTGTCGGGGGGTAATAATTGACTTTCACCGGCATCTACATCACTTATTTCTATCTCTTCTATGCCAAAGATATTATCCGTTGAGGGCTCTGCGAAAGATACTGAGGCCACACCGGCAAGCAATGCCAAAAACTTAATTCTTTTTACAACATCCATCAAAAAATATTTTATCAAACCTCGTCATTTGCATAACGGAAACATTTGATTGGATTTTCGTATGCAAATAATTCGTTTGGAGAAAAAAATCGATTTAATTCGACAACTGCATTTTCTGGAGAATCGGATGTATGTACAATATTTTCCTGCATACTAACAGAAAAATCGCCTCTGATTGTTCCGACAACAGCCTTACGACCATTTGTAACACCTGTCATATCGCGCACAATCTGTACCGCATCTAAACCTTCCCAGCAACACACAATCACCGGACTAGCCTGCATTGACGCTTTAATACGCGGAAAAAACGGCTTATCCAACAAATGAGCATAATGCTCGTTTAAAATTTCGTCAGAAAGCTGAATCATTTTGATTCCTGCAAGTTGCAAGCCTTTACGCTCGAAACGGCTGATGACTTCACCGACCAAACTGCGTGCTATGGCACTAGGTTTTAGAATGACAAGGGTACGTTCCATGTGTTTTTGTGATTAAAGTCACAAAAATAATGATTTTTACCGACAAATGAGGATAATAAACTTGTTTTGTTGTTAAAGAATGTATAATACGGCTGATGCAGACACTATCAGCTAATCGCACTCCAATTTACGATCTCTTTTGAGCGTTTTTTAAGTTGTGTCGATAAGATTGAATTTGCAGCCGAACTCAGCATAATATCTTCAGCCAATACGGCTGATGCAGCATCTCTTGCGGTTTGTAAAATAGGGCCGTCTTTAGTTAAATCGGCTATTCTTAAATCAAATGGAAGTCCGCTCTGCATAGTACCTTCCAAATCGCCGGGGCCGCGTAATTTCAAGTCTGTCTCGGCTATTAAAAATCCATCATTTGTCTCTGTCATGATATCTATACGTTTTCGGGTATCCGAAGATAATTCGTATTTAGTCATCAACAAGCAAAATGATTGTTCTGCTCCACGACCTACTCGTCCACGAAGTTGATGTAATTGCGACAAACCGAAACGCTCGGCATTTTCAATTACCATAACTGATGCATTAGGCACATTAACTCCCACTTCTATTACAGTTGTAGCTACAAGCATTTTTGTTTCACCGCTTACAAATTTCTGCATTTCAGCATCTTTTTCAGCAGGTTTCATCTTGCCGTGCACCATACTTATTGCAAATTCCGAAAACTCCTTGCTTAAGCTTTCAAAGCCGCTTTCCAGGTCCTTTAAATCAGATTTTTCTGATTCCTGTATCAGCGGGAATACCACGTATATTTGACGTCCTGCCTCCATCTGCCTACGCAAAAACCTATACATCAATCCACGTTTGTCTTCATAAATATGATCTGTTTGCACAGGTTTCCTGCCGGGAGGTAATTCGTCTATTACAGATACATCAAGATCGCCGTATAATGTCATAGCCAAAGTACGTGGAATAGGCGTTGCTGTCATTACCAAAACATGAGGTATTATCAAATTCTTTGCCCATAATCTGGCTCTTTGAGCTACTCCAAACCTATGTTGTTCGTCAATAACTACTAAACCCAGATCCTTAAACACCACACAATCTTCTAAAATTGCATGCGTACCAACTAAGATTGACAAACTTCCGTCTCTAAGTTTTGCATGCAACTCTTCGCGTGCTTTTTTCTTGGTCGATCCTGTCAATAATCTTATTTCAACACCTATACCCTCAAGCAAGCTACACATTTCTTCATAATGTTGAGTTGCTAATATTTCGGTTGGAGCCACAATACATGCTTGGAAACCATTATCAACAGCCATTAGCATAGATAGCAGAGCTACAATTGTTTTACCACTGCCTACATCCCCTTGCAACAAACGATTCATCTGCTTACCATTTCGTACATCTTCCCTTATTTCGCGCAATACTCTTTTTTGCGCCTCCGTCAACTCAAAAGGCAAACGCTCGTGATAAAAACTATTAAAATACTTTCCTATCTGCTTAAATTCATGTCCGCATACCTTCGACTTAAACACATTAGCCTGCCTTAAAATTGCAAGTTGAATATAAAACAACTCCTCAAATTTAAGTCTGTATCGTGCCTTATCAAGTATGTTCATATTCTGAGGGAAATGCACTTGCACCAAAGAAGTGTACAAATCCATTAGATGATACTTGGAGATGATGTATTCGGGCAATGTTTCAGGAATCGCCTTATCCATCTGTTTTACGGCAGTATATATAAGTTTCTGAATTGCTTTTGAATTCAAAAACTTATTCTTCATTTTTTCTGTTGTATGATATAGCGGCATAAAACCTGTCATACTGTCGGGAGTAGGTTTTTCTATATCAGGATGCACAAAACTGTAGTTGCCGTTAAAGAAATTGGGCTTACCGAAAACAATGTAATCAGTATTCAAGTGATAGGCATCCATCACATACTTAATACCCTTAAAAAATATCAGTTCTATGCTGCTGTGTCCGTCTGTAAAGATAGCAATCAGACGTTGAGCCCTACCCTTGCCGGCTTCTTTAAAACCGAGTATTTGCCCTTTAATCTGAATATATGCTGCTGTCGAATCTATCTCACTGATCTGATAAAATCGACTTCGGTCTATGTATTTATACGGAAAATAATGCACCAAATCGTCCAAGGTATATATTTCTAATTCCTTGTTCAGTAATTCGGCACGTTTCGGACCCATACCATGCAAATATTTTATGTCAGACTTTGTCAAATCCATTCTTCAATATTGCTTCAGCATGAATTAAATCGACAGGCGTGGTTATTTTAATATTTTCGATATTTCCATCACACAGATTAATTTTGTATGATGCTGATTCATAGACAGATGCATCATCAGTGAAACATTCCTTATATGGCTGCTGATATGCTTTCTTCAAATTTGTAGAATTAAATACTTGCGGAGTCTGTACGCAAACATACTCGTTTCTATTAACAGACAGGCTGCTCCCGTTACTAATATGACGTAATGAATCGACACAATTTATAACCGGTAGTGCAGATCCCATTTCTTCTGCTAATGTAAATACTCGATTGATGCAGGTTTGAGACACCAAAGGACGAACTCCGTCATGTACGGCGACTAATGCACCATCGGGAACAAATTGAAGTGCATTGTACACCGAATAAAAACGTTGCTCTCCTCCTGCTACCATTTTATAATCGGGCATATCTCGCAAATTTTTACACAAAGATTGCCAATAAGTCATCTGTGTTTCAGGCAAAACCAAAATGATATTTCCCCAATTTGCAAATGCTCTTAATGTACAAGCTAAAATTGGTTCTCCATTTAGAGGCAGAAATTGTTTGGGAACATTCGCTCCCATCCTATTCCCTGTTCCACCCGCCACAATAATGATATATTTTTCCATAGACTTTCGTTATTAAACGCAAAGTTACATTTTTTTCTTAGAATGTGTAGTGTGGAATCGTGTAATCGTGTAATCGTGTAATCGTGTAATCGTGTAATCGTGTAATCGTGTATAATCAAATGTTGAAATAATCAATAATGCGTTGTAGGGGCATGCCATGGCGTGCCCTTCATTTTCGACATGTGATTAATATAAATTCAATGTTGAAATAATCCGC
>MWBK01000247.1 GCA_002069025.1 Bacteroidetes bacterium ADurb.Bin302
TGGACTGCCGCTCCCTGAACTTCTTCCGGATATGGTTGTAGTTCTAGAACCAGAACCCCTGGAAGAATTATTTCCGCTGCTGCGATTTACATCTACATTTCTTGAAGGTCCTCCGGAAACAGCTTGACGTGATGACTGTGTACTACTATATCTACCTCCGGCATATCTTGCATCTGACGAATGTGGTTGGCGGTTGTTGTTGTGATAGTAACCTCCATGATGTGGTCCTGGTACCCATGGATCGTAATACCATGGCCCGTATCCCCAATAACCGCCATGCCATGGGTTCCAAGGGTTGTACCAAGGATTATACCATGGATCATACCAACCCCAGTTCCATGTGTACCAAGGATTGTAATATCCCCATGTCGGTGTGTAAAATCCTAAACCGAATGTTAAATTGATAAGCGGCGTTGTTTCAATAACTTCTTCTTGTGCATCTTCGTATATATACACGTATTGAGGGTCATTGATGGTAACAGCTTCCGGATTGTAATATTTTACAATTTGTTCTGTATATTGAAAATCTTCTGTAGAACGACTCTCATTATCATAACTTTGTTCGGATTCATTTGTATTAGATGAATTTTCCCGGCGATTATACTCGTCTATACTGCGAGTGGAACCTTGATATGTTTCTTGTGTGTTGTCATTTTCTATAACAATCGTAGTAGGAGCTTTGGTTGTTTCAGAACTCTTCTTTGTAGATGAATTTTCATAATAAATGTCATCGTATTGTCCGTATGTGCATATTGCTGCGCTTATTATGACGGAAAAAAGGATGAAACGTTTCATAATGTATAAATTTAAGTTAGTATCTTTGCTTCGTTATCGTGCAAAACTACCTTTCACAAAGGTAGTGATTTTTTTTTTATATTATAAATTTCTCATTGTTAAATAGCCAAATGAATTACGTTAAAGTGCAAATATCAACAGTCGGTATACCTGATTATATGGTTGATGTTATTACCTATAATTTAGGTGAAATAGGCTTTGATAGTTTCGAAACAGATTCAAATTATCTTTGTTCGTACGTCAAACAGACGGTTTATGATGATAAAAGTTTAAAGACTGTATTACAAAATAATAAGTATTCAACAGAAATTATAACTGGTAAAAATTGGAATGAAGAATGGGAAAAGAACTATTTTCAGCCGATAGTAATAGAAGATAAATGTGTTATTAGAAGTTCTTTTCATACTAATGTTCCGGATGTTCAGTATAATATTTTAATTGATCCAAAAATGTCTTTTGGAACAGGTCATCATGAAACAACATCTTCAATGATATCTTGGATTTTAGAGGATGATATGACAAATAAATCAGTTTTGGATATGGGATGCGGCACAGGAATACTTGGAATATTGGCAAAAATGAAAAATGCTTCAAGTGTAATCGGTGTTGATGTGGATCCTTGGTGTGTTTCAAATGCAACTGAAAATACTTTACTAAATAATGTTGATATGAAGGTAATATTGGGAGATGCAGAATCTCTGTCATCATATCAATTTGATGTTATCTTTGCAAATATAAATAGAAATATTCTTCTTGCTGATATGAATAAATATGTCGGGTGCTTGAAAAATGGAGGATGCTTGTATATGAGTGGATTCTATTCTGAGGATTTGGCTATGATCCGAGAAAAAGCAGAGAGTTTAGGCCTGACATACGTGTCTAAAAAGGATAAGCATAATTGGGTGGCTGCAAAATTTGTAAAATAAATCTGGTTTTTGATTTTTGAATTCCGATTATTTTATTACCTTTGCACCGCTTTTGGCTTATGGCGGGATAGCTCAGTTGGTTAGAGCGTCGGATTCATAACCCGGAGGTCATGAGTTCAATTCTCATTCCCGCTACCATGCAAAAGGAGTTCATTTTGAGCTCCTTTTTTGCTTCATGTGGATGGAATAAGCACACTCTTTGCTAATAAAAAAGATAACACTTTCAAATCAATCATAGGGTAGATATATCAGACATTAGTAGCATTGACTCTTATGATAGCAAAAAGCCACAACTTTTTTATAAGTTATGGCTTTATTGTTTTTTGCAAATCTGGTGATCCCGTCGGGATTCGAACCCGAGACCCACAGCTTAGAAGGCTGTTGCTCTATCCAACTGAGCTACGGAACCATTTTGCGGGTGCAAATGTACAATAATAAATGACAATATCCAAACTGTAGGGAGCAGTTTTTTAAAATGGATAACCAACTGCGAAATGTAGAGCGGTATCTTTGGTAATGTCCCAGGTGTTGTCAAAACGCCAATTTTGACCGGCTGCGCGACCGGGATCAAATGCTTTTATACCCCAATCTAAACGAATCACGAAATACTCGAAATTTAGACGAAGTCCAATGCCATAACCTAAAGCTATTTGTTCATAGAATTTATTCCATTTGAATTGACCTCCTGCTTGACCTTCATCTGCTAGAGTCCAAATGTTTCCAGCATCAATAAAGAGGGCTAATTCAAGCATCCATACCAATTTTGTGCGGTATTCCATGTTTAAGTTTAGGTTAATATCTCCGGATTGTTTCATGTAATCTATAGTACCCCCGGGGTTGTATGCACCCGGCCCTAAGGTGCGAGCCGACCAACCGCGCACGCTATTTCCTCCGCCTCCATAATAACGTTTTTCAAATGGTAAAATTGATGAATTTAAATATGGGACACCGATTCCTAAGCCGATATGATATGCAATAGAATTTTTACTGTCTACGCGTAAATTATATGTAAAGTCTCCGTCAACCTTAACATACTGTGCAAATGGAATATTACCCACCAGAAACGCTCCGGTTGAATCTTTAGAGGCGTTTGCTGCTGCACATATTCCGTATAATAAATTGCCTCCGATTTCAAATGCTCCGCGTACAGAAAATGCGCTTCTATTTTTTTGCAGATGTTGGTTAGAATAAGAAATACTATAGCCGGTACGCATTATTAAGTGGTCTTCGTAACTATATTTTAATAATGAACTTCCAATTGTCTTACTTAAAGAATCAGATATAAATGGGAGGTATACATAGTTAAAATCAATTAGATCAACTTGATGATTAACTCGTTTAGGAGTTTGCCAGCGATACCTCATACCTGTACCTGCAATTATACGTGAATAGTCTCTCCGAATTTGGTAACTAAAATTGGCGTAAACATCAGTATTTGCAGGATTGTTACGTATAAAGTCCTTTTTGAGAAACGGGAAAAAGAAGTTTGGAAAGCTTAATCCTATTTCTGTAGAAATATCCCAAATAGATCTGGTACCTATTATCGATTCGTTGGCTCCGCGCAATTGGAATTTAAGAGATTCGCCTCCTCTAAAAATATTGTTATGTTTATAGCCAAATTTACCGGCAATACCAAAATCACCCTCGTTATTAATTCCTTCTACTTCAAAACTGAATGATTGTGATTTGTCAGGAGTAACAACGATATCGCAATCCATCATCATATCTTTTAAAGAATCTGATGCTGTTGAATCAATTACTGATGAATCCAATACTTCACTAAATGAGATGTCCAAGTATTTGAATACATTTAAGGCCGATAATTTTGCATATGTTTGATCTACGGCTTTAGCCGAGTATAAACTATCAGGATCAATGTATGTTTTATTGTATAATGCAGATGGACGTATAAATTTGATGTTTGAATATACAAATCTATCTTTGTACTTAATTGATTCCAATGATTGTAATATAGAATCATTTAACAAATCTGTTGGTTCGTTAACCGTATAGTAATTAATATTACGTATCCTATATGTCTTATGCTCTTCGCTCTTATATGTATCTTTTCCTACTACCTTACGTAGAGGTCTTACTACCATTAATAAATCAACTTGATGTGTGTTTAAACTACTATCCGCAATAAATCCTATATACTCTTTATCAAAATAATAGTATCCATTGTTTTTTAAGTATTCGGATAAGCGTCCTCTTTCTGCTTCCAATGCGTCTGTATCAAATAGTTCACCGGAATGTATTGTTCGATTAACCGAATCCTTATATATTAATTCTTTAATTTCAGGATTATTTATTCTGTATTTGAAGTTCCTTATACGATAGGGCTCATTTGCTTTTATTATGTACTCAACAGAAACTTTTTTCTTCTTGAACGTAGCATTAGAACTTACAAATGCATTTTCGTATCCTTTATTGGCCAAATGTTTTTTTAGTTCTTTTTCAGATGTGCTTGTCAATGCGGGATCGTATATAACAGGGGCATCACCGATTTTCTGTAAAAATCGGTTAATCCATTGAGTAGTGTCTCTTCCTGATAAGCTATATAAGGCAACATTAAATGGAATAAAATCAAATAGTTTTGTATTTGGGCGTTGGCGCAGATAAGTAAGCATATTTACTCCCTTAAGATCTTTCTTATCTGTTTTAATCGATACCTTGTTTAATAAATATTGACCTTCCGGAACGTATTTAGTAGTGCTGCAGGCCGACAAAAATATTGTCAGTATAAGGCATGTATACGTAAGGACTTTTTTAGTGGGCATATTAAACACAATTTCATGCAAAAGTACCACAAAAATACGGCAATACAAATATCTTTTGTAACTTCACGGATAAAAGTTTGATATTCGTTTTTATTTTCGTAAGACTTTATTATCTTTGCAAAAGAATCTAAAAAATCAAAAAAAATGAAAAAAAATGAAAAAAATAATCTTCTTTGTAGTGTGTATGCTTTGCGCGCTCATTGCAAATGCACAAATCTTGGTAAAACAAAACGGTAGAGTGGTTATAGGTCAGGAAAGATCTTCTGATGATGCTAATGGAGTGCTTACTTTGCAATTAATGGGTAAAATTACAAAATATATCAGGGGTGACGCAAAAAGTCTTATTAAAAGAATGTATACAATCTGTAGGTTTATATAACAAAACTTTTTATATTTCCGATCTTCCACATGGAATGTATTTCTTGCTGTATCAAAATGGAATGGAAACAACTTCAATAAAACTCATTAAACAATAAACACCATGAAAAAACACTCAGTTTTATACGTAATAAGCAGCCTTTTATTGTTATTGTCGGGATGCGGACAGTATTGCCCGAAATTGTCTGATAGT
>MWBK01000248.1 GCA_002069025.1 Bacteroidetes bacterium ADurb.Bin302
AACGTGTAATGTGTATAATCCAATGTTGAAATGATCAATAATGCGTTGTAGGGGCATGCCATGGCATGCCCTTCACATTCGAAATGCAATTAATATAAATCCAATGTTGAAATGATCAATAATTCGCCCCTACACACTACACATTACACATTACACGATTACACATTCCACGCCCCTAACCCTTAACCCCTAACCCCTCACCCTTCACCTAAACACCAAATATTAATTATATCACATTTTTGGCAATATATATTGTTTATTGCCATATTTGTGATATATTTGCATCAAATTATGTTATATGGTTACAACAAGCGACATATTAAATTTAGCATTCACGCATAAAGAGTTTACGCGCAGGGACTTAATAGCTAATTTTAAGAGTGAATTTCATATTGCTTATTCTGGAATTTTTTCTGAACAATTGAATCGTCTTTTAAAATCAGGACGACTGGTTCGTGTTGAAAGAGGTGTTTACAAATTATCGGATGATGCTCGTAAGGAATTTTCCGTTGTATTTTCAGAAGAGATTAAACAAATAAATCAGCAAATAAAAAAACGCTTTCCTTTTGTTGATTATTGCATATGGTCTACTTCGACCTTGATGCCATACATGCACCACATCCCAAACCTGAATCTTATGTTTGTTGATGTAGAGCGCGAAGTAGCTGAATCTGTTTTTAATCTTTTAAATTCAGATGGTAATAAAAGAGTTTTTTTGCAGCCTTCACTCATCGAAATAGAAAGATACATAGGCACAAATGATGCAATTATAATTCGTCCTTTAATATCTGAATCGCCATTGCAATTGGTAGAGGGCATTAACACCCCGACAATAGAAAAAGTGCTGGTTGATATAATTGGAGATGTAGAATTTTCATTTTTACAGGGTTCTGAAATAGACTATGTATATACATCAATTTTTGAAAGACATAATGTAAATAAAAACAAGCTCTTACGATACGCTGCTCGCAGGGGTCGAAAGAAAGAAGTTGAAAAACTATTAAACGCCAATAAATTATGATTCACCCCGATAGCAGAACCATTGAATGGATGCAGAAAGTAGCTGCTGAAAACAAGTTTCATGATATAGCGCTTATTGAGAAATCGATAAGAGCGTTTTCGTTAATCGAATCCTTGGCCTTATCGGGTTGTCCTTTTGTGTTTAAAGGTGGCACAGCATTAATGCTTCACATGGATAGTGCAAAGCGACTTTCCATTGACATTGATATTATTTGCCCTCCCGGCACAAAAATTGAAGAATTTGTCAATAAATATGCTCAGGAATACGGCTTTGGCGATGTAAAATTAGTGGAGCGGGTAACTGCACACGATATTCCGAAAACGCATGCTAAATTCTTTTATCAGGTAACTTACGTTACCAACTAGAAAGGCTGTGATATATAAATATTATTCATCCTCGCTGTGTAATCGTGTAATGTGTAACTGTTTAATCGATTAATTGTTTAATCGTTTAATCGTGTATAATCCAATGTTGAAATGATTAATAATGCGTCGTAGGGGCATGCCATGGCGTGCCCTTCACATTCACAATGCAATTAATATAAATCCAATGTTGAAATGATCAATAATGCCCCTACAAAATAACACAACGAAACATAATCACAATGCGAATCCCACGGGCGAATGCAATTCGCCCCTACACATTACACATTACACATTACACATTACACATTACACATTACACATTACACGATTACACACTACACGCCCCTTAACCCCTCACCCCTCACCATTAATTATTCGTCCTCGCTGTGGAGTACCGGTAGTGTGATGTGAAATTTAACAGCTAGAACACGTGTTGCTATTACAGCAACTGCCGATAAAACTTCTGTCAGTATAATGTTGCAGTTAAATTTGTAGCATATAAAGTATACGACTCCACCGGCGACACATGCCATGGCATAAATATCTTTTCTAAAAATAAGAGGAACTTCATTAATTAAAATATCACGAATGATGCCTCCTACAGCACCTGTCATTATACCCATAATAATTGCAATCCAAAAATGGAAGCCTGAGGCGAGAGTACGTTCAATACCTACTACTGTAAAAAGTGCGAGACCAATTGTATCAAAGGTAAATATGGTGTATTCAAGTTTTACTATCTGCTTTCTAAATAATATCACAAATAATAGTGCAAATGCAGTGATAAATACATACGATGGATTTTGCATCCAAAAAGGAGATACATTAAGTAAGATATCGCGAAGAGTACCACCTCCGATTGCAGTTACAAAACCGACTACATAAGCTCCAAACCAATCAAAGTTTTTTGATGAGGCCATGCGAATACCGCTTATTGCAAAAGCAAAAGTGCCTATAAAGTCTAAAATGTGTGTAAATGTTATTGGTAACATGTTGCTTTATAATGACGTATAATTTAGCTGCAAAGTAACGTAAAATTTTAGCTTTTTTCTTACCTTTACGAAACAAAAAACATTTAAATATGAAGAAACTTTTTTTGATTGATGCTTATGCAATTATATATCGTTCATATTATGCCTTCATAAAGACTCCCAGAATAAATTCAAAAGGCCTTAATACATCAGCCATTTATGGATTTGTGAACACCTTGGAAGAGGTCTTAAAGCGCGAGCATCCTACGCATATAGCAGTTGCTTTTGATCCTTCGGGTCCTACATTTCGCCATGAAGCCTATGAAAAATATAAAGCTCAACGTGAAGCAACTCCGGAGGATATTCGAAAAGCAGTGCCCATAATTAAAGACTTAGTTTCTGCATATCGCATACCAATTTTACAAGTTGATGGTTTTGAGGCTGATGATGTGATTGGCACAATGGCAAAGAAGGCTGAGAAGGCCGGATTTAAAACGTATATGCTAACTCCTGATAAGGATTATGCCCAATTAGTATCAGACAATATTTTTATGTATCGTCCAAAACATAGTGGTGGATACGAAACAATGGGACCTGAAGAGGTGAAAATCAAATATGGTTTGACATCGCAAGAACAAGTAATAGATTTGTTGGGATTAATGGGTGATAGCAGTGATAATATTCCGGGTTGTCCTGGCGTAGGAGAGAAAACTGCTGCTAAGTTGTTGCAAGAGTTTGGCAGTATTGATAATTTGTTATCTTCAACCGATAAACTAAAAGGAGCATTGAAATTAAAGATTGAAGAGAACAAAGATCAGATTATATTTTCGCGTTTCTTGGCAACTATTAGAAAAGATGTGCCTATTGAACTTGACGAGGAATCACTAAAAACAGAAGAACCTGATGATGCTAAACTTCAGGCAATGTTCCAAGATTTAGAGTTTAGAAGCAGGTTAACAACTGCATCGCCCGTTAATGTAATTAATAAAGTAAACAGTCCAAAACCGGCAACAGGTCCTGTACAGACTTCATTATTCGATTTGTTTGATGCACCAAATCAAGCTCCTGCTGATACTCAAAAAGAAGAGCCTACTGAATCAAGCGCAGAGAATCAGATAGAAGTAAATCAAAACTTGCATTTATCTGATATTAACAACATCAAGCATAAATATACTCGTATTGCTGATGCTGATAGTTTAAAAAATTTTGTAGAAGAATTAAGCCATCAACCGGCATTTTGTTTTGATACGGAAACAACTGATATTGATGTTTTTGAGGCTGAACTTGTGGGCTTGTCGTTTTGTTGGAAAGCAGGAGAAGCTTATTTTATCCCGGTGGATGCAAATAATCAAAAGGAGGTCTTAGATGTATTAAGACCTATATTTGAAGATTGTTCGGTAAGCAAGATTGGTCATAATATTAAGTTTGATATGATGATTTTGGCAAGATCAGGTGTAAATGTGTGTGGAGATATTTTTGACACAATGATTGCACACTATATCTTACAACCGGAATTGCGTCACGGAATGGATTATTTGGCAGAAATATATTTACAATATCGTACCATTCATTACGATGATATAGTAGGGCCAAAAGGTAAAAATCGAATTTTTATAAGAGATGTTGATGCAAATCTTTTGTGCGATTATGCATCAGAAGATGCTGACATCACGTATCGCCTAAAAACAATTTTAGAAGAAGAATTAAAAAAGAGCAAATCAGAATCTTTGTTTTATGATATTGAAATGCCCTTGGTTCGTACTCTTACCGAAATGGAATTAGCAGGTGTAAGAATTGATTCTGAAGCACTTAAACAGTCGTCAATACAAATGACTGAAACAATGAAGGCTTTAGAAAACGAGGTGCAAGCATTTGCAGAAGATGGTTTTAATATTAATTCTTCAAAGCAAGTGGGTGAGTTGCTTTTTGAAAAATTGAAGGTTGTAGAAAAGGCAAAAAAAACTAAAACCGGTCAATATATAACTTCAGAAGATATATTGGTGACATTGAGGTCTAAGCATCCTGTTGTATCTAAGATATTGGAATACAGAGGTTTGAAGAAGTTATTGAGTACTTATATTGATGCCTTACCATTGCTTGTAAAAAAGCAGACAGGAAAGATTCATACTTCTTATAATCAGGCTGTTACTTCTACAGGAAGATTAAGTTCAAGTAACCCTAATTTGCAAAACATTCCTGTTAGAGATGAACAAGGCAGAGAAATAAGAAAGGTTTTTATACCGGATGATGGATGCATATTCTTTTCGGCCGATTATTCTCAAATTGAATTACGTTTGATGGCACATTTGAGTGGAGATGAGAATATGATTGAGGCTTTTCGTGCAGGAGATGATATACATGCATCAACCGCAGCAAAAATATTTAAACTTGATATCAGTGAAGTTAGTTCTGACATGAGGCGTAAAGCCAAAACAGCAAACTTTGGAATTATTTATGGTATTTCGGTTTTTGGTTTATCAGAACGTTTGACTATTCCAAGAGCAGAGGCTAAACAACTTATTGATGGGTATTTTGAGACCTATCCTCACGTAAAGTTATACATGGATGAAAGTATAGAACATGCAAGAGAATTAGGTTTTGTTGAAACAATTTTTGGACGTAAACGTTTCTTGCCTGACATAAAATCAGCTAATAGTATTGTAAGAGGATATGCAGAACGGAATGCTATTAATGCTCCGATACAGGGAAGTGCTGCAGATCTTATTAAGATTGCCATGGTGCGTATTTCAGAACGTTTTAGGAAAGAGGGTCTTCGTTCTCAAATGATTATGCAAGTGCATGATGAGTTGAACTTTAATGTATATCCTGATGAGTTGGAAAGGGTAAAATATATAGTGGTTGATTCAATGGAACATGCTGCAGAGCTATCAGTCTCTTTACGTGCTGATTGTGGAATAGGTAAAAATTGGCTGGAAGCGCACTAGGTATAAAAAAGAATCACATAAATTTATGTGATTCTTTTTTTTGCATCATTATAAGATCTTCTTATTTAAAATCAGCCCAATTTGTATTACGCATATCTCCTGTAGCCATAAATGTGCGGTGCATACCAAAGCAAGCACCTAAGTTATGTGGAGTTTGACCTTTGGCAGAAATTTTCAGATAATCGTGTAACATTTGTCTGTATATAGGATCTACACAATTTTCGATGATTAGTTCAGCACGTTGACGTGGTGATTTTCCTCTTAAATCTGCGATACCATATTCTGTAATGAGAACCTTTGTTGAGTGTTCATTTTGATCTACGTGTGTTACCATAGGTACAATAGAACTTATCTTTCCGTCTTTTGCAGTAGCAGGAGTTGTAAAAATTGAGATATATGCATTACGTGTAAAGTCTCCTGAGCCACCAATACCATTCATCATCTTAGAACCCATTACGTGTGTACTATTTATGTTTCCATAAATATCAGCTTCAAGAGCTGTATTAATTGTGATTAAGCCTAAACGACGAACAAGACCCGGATTATTTGAAATTTCTTCAGGACGTAAAACAATTTTATCGCGGAAGAAATCCATATTGTCGTAAATCTCTTGTAGCACAGGATCGGTAACTGTAAGTGAACAGCCGCTTGCAAATGTAACACGTCCATTACGCATCAAATCAATAACTGAATCTTGTATAACTTCAGTGTACATTTTGAATGCAGGGATATTAGGATTGTTACCTAATTCGGCCATAACTGCATTTGCGATATTACCTACACCTGATTGTATTGGCAAGAATGATGTAGGAATGTGTCCTTTATTGATTTCTCCGGATAAGAACTCTGACACGTTTTTACCAATGCGTGAGGTAACTTCGTCAGGTTCTGTGAATCCACCAACTTCATCTTTTCTGTTTGTTTCTACAATACCTACGATTTTTGTAGGATCAACCTTTAAGATAGGACTTCCTATGCGTTTTTCAGGACTAAAAACAGGTATTTCGTGACGTGCAGGAGGATCAAGAGGTTCATATATATCGTGTATACCGCGTAGCTCTTTAGTGTGACGACTATTTAATTCAATTATTATGCGGTCTGCCAAACGTGAAATTGTTGGAGCTATACCAACACCTGAGGTAAGAATTATTTCGCCATTGTCGTTAATATCACATGCTTCAATAATTGCAACTGTTGGTTTTGGCATAAATCCGTAGCGAATTTCTTGTGCCAACTGTGATAAGTGTATATCGATGTAATTAGGACCATCAATTTCGTTAAGCGCATTACGCAGGTCTTTGTTTGATTGATAAGGAGTACGGAACGCAATTGCATTGGCCCTGGCTAATGCACCATCAAGAGAATCTCCTGTTGATGCTCCTGTGTACATGCCTATTTTAAAAGGTTTACCGGCAGCATGTATTGCTTTTGCTCTTTCAGCGATGGCTGTTGGTACTTCTTTTGGAGATCCTGCAGGCGTAAAACCACTAAATCCTACAACATCACCATCATTCACGAACTCCGCCGCTTCCTGGGCGGAAAGAATTTTGTAATTCATTTAATATATATTTATGACGTTTTTTGAAAAAAGACATACAAAGGTAGTGCAATTTGTTTTTAAATGAAAAAAAAATGACAGTTTTGATATTTCAAAGACTATTCATCAGTAAAAAGGAAACTTTACAACCTGATGTTACTTAAATCAAATAATCCTAGAAAATTGAAAGAGGAGGCCCCTTTACTTGAGAGTCTGTTTTAAACAAATCCCTATTGCTTTATCAAAAATTTGAGTAATTCTTCGGTTTTGACACCAATTTTAAGTTTGCCTTTTTCGGCGTATGAGATTTTACCATTTTCTTCTGACACTACAACTACGTCAGCATCAGTCTTTTCTGATATACCTAATGCAGCTCTATGTCTTAAACCTAAATTTTGAGGAATATTTTGGTCGTGTGATATAGGCAAGATGCAGCCAACTGCCTTTATCCTTCCTCCAACAATAATTAAAGCACCATCGTGTAAAGGAGTGTTTTTATAAAAAATATTCTCCATTAAGCGAGCTCTTACTTCCGAATCGATACGTTCGCCGGTTTCCCAATAATTTGTTAGATCTGCTTCTTTTTGTATAACTATTAAAGCTCCGGTTTTTGTTTTTGAAAATGATTCCGCTGCTTGTACAATTTCATCTATAAAAGCATCATTTTTGTTCCCCTTTCCTCCGATAACCATGTGCCTTATTTTTGCATATAGACCCTTTGAATGTCTTCCGCCTAGCTTATTCAAAAATGTACGTATCTCATCCTGAAATAAAACAATTAAAAGTATGGCGCCAACATTTACCACTTTGTTCATTATTGCACCAAGCAATTCCATCTGAAAAACGTATGACACAAAGAACCAAATGACAATGAAACTAAGCACAGATATGAAAATGTTCATACCGGAGGTTCCCTTCATCAAACGATATACTTGATATAGCAATATTGCTACAATAATGATGTCGAATAGGTCTTTAAGTCTGAATCCAAGTATGCTGAACATGTTTATTATAATTTATTATAGTGTGTGTGTAATTTGATAGTTTCCATTGCTTCTTTGACATCATGTACACGTAATATGTCAATGCCCTCGTCAAGTAGCATGGTATGTAAAACGGATGTACCATTTAATGATTCGCTTGGAGAAGTCTGCAAAACCTTTTGTATCATCGATTTTCTTGATATACCAACTAATATTGGCAACTCAAAAGTATGTAAGGCGTGTAAGTTACGGGCGATATCGTAATTTTCTTCCAGAGTTTTCCCGAAACCGAATCCGGGATCTAAAATGATGTCATTTACTCCAAGCCTCGTTAGTGCATCAATCTGTTTTGAAAAGAAATACATCATTTCAGGAAGTCCACCACCACCCGGATACATTAGTATGTATGGAACTTTGTATTCTGCAACAACATTAAACATTTCATCACATCCTCCCGATACATCATTAATAATATGCACTCCGTATTTTTCTATGCACATTTTTGCAACAGACGGACGAAATGTATCTACAGAAAAAGCGACATCCGGATATTTACTCATTAAAATGGGCAAGTTTTCATCTATTCGTTTTATTTCCTCCGATTCTGAAACTTCTTCTGCTCCGGGTCTTGTAGAGTATGCACCAAAATCTATGCAAAATACACCTGACGGGACTTCCATATTGTATCGGCTTCCCTGAAAAAACGAATCGGGTGTAAAGTTCACTATTGCCATAATCTCGGTTTTGTCAAAACAATGAAGTTTTCCACCGATGTTTATAGACAAATATTGAGATCGTTTGTGCATAAATGTGTAATGATTTGAAAAAACAAGTCATAAATCTTTGCAAAATTAGAAATTATCTGCATCTTTGCAGTCATTTTATCGAAAAACTGAAAAAAATAAAGCAAAACACAATATTAGAGCTCAAAATTAGTTATCTTTGTAGCTACGAATGTAAATTAACCTTGAGTATAAAAATACAATGAAAATGAATCACATTCATCAAATCAAAGGAGTCTTTATTCTAGGTGCTATAGTTTTGGCACTTTCTGCTTGTAATAAGGGTACTTCAAATACCACCGGTTGGAAATATAATGATGCCAAATACGGAGGATTTCAAGTTGTAGATAACTACGAGCAAGATACCCCTCCGGGAATGGTACTTGTAGGTGGTGGTACATTTACTATGGGTCGTGTTAACGAAGATACATACGCTGAATGGAATAACTATCCACGTCGTGTTACTGTTAACACATTCTACATGGATCAATATGAAATTTCAAACCGTGATTGGAAAGAATATGTGTATTGGGTTAATTTGATGTACGGAAGTTCTGTTTCTGAAAAATGTCGTCCTGACTCAACAGTTTGGCGTGAGGAGCTTGCTTATAATGAGCCATACTTGAATTATTATTTTACACACGTTGCATACGAAATGTATCCTGTAGTAGGTGTTTCATGGGAACAAGCTACTGATTACTGCGTTTGGCGTTCTGATCGTGTTAATGAACGTATCTTAAAAGAAAATGGTGTTGTAGATTTTCCTGATTTTGCTGAAATCTACAGAGACTCAACAAAAGAAACTTCAGATACCATAGCAAAACAGAAAGTATTTAATACAGCTAAATACCTTAAAAGTAATGAATATAATCCGGATCTCAAAAAGAGTTCTGTAAAAACAGAGTTCGGTGATGTTCGTAAAACTAATATGTCTGATGGTTTGTTACTTCCTGAGTATCGCCTACCGACCGAAGCAGAATGGGAATTTGCTGCATACGGTATCACATCTGAAGAAGGCATGGAAAATTATGAAGCAAAACGTATTTACCCTTGGGATGGCGCTCAAACAAGAAATCCTAATAAAAAGGCTCGTGGTAAAATCTTGGCCAACTTCGCAAGAGGTAGAGGTGATATGATGGGTGTTGCCGGAGATTTAAATGATAAGGCAACAATAACAGCACCTGTAAATGCATTCTGGCCTAATGATATAGGTCTGTATAATATGGCCGGTAACGTTAACGAGTGGACAATGGATGTTTATCGTCAAACAACTACAGATGAGGTTCAAGAATACAATCCATTCCGTGGTAACGTATACATGGCTCCTGTAAAAGATTCTTTGAACAAATTTGAATTAGATAGTCTTGGTCGTCTTAAATATGCTGTTGAATATTCGAAAGAAGATAGCATGGCAGCGTATGCTAAATTAGATGTACGTAACTACAATGATGGTGATGCACGAAGCAGCTATAGCCGTGACAAATGGAAAGAAGTTATTGATCCTGATTTAGCTACAAAACGTTTGTATGATGCTGACGAACCCACTGATCCTGAAAGTCTGTTGACAACTAAGATTTCAAATACATCTCGTGTTTATAAAGGTGGTAGCTGGAAAGATCGTTCATACTGGTTAAGCCCTGCAACACGTCGTTATATGGAACAATCAAAACGTTCTAACGATATAGGTTTCCGTTGTGCCATGAATCGTGTAGGTTCTGATAAGGGTAATAATTCTAAAAAGTAATCTGAAATAATAAGATATTAAAAGGATAGCTTCCGGCTATCCTTTTTTTTATATATTAAGAGTCTGTTTTATGAATATAGAAACTACAACATTATCGAATGGAATTAGGCTTATTCATGTGCGCTGTAAGGGTGATGTAGCTTATTGCGGAGTGATGGTAAATGTAGGAACACGTGATGAGTTGGAATCCGAAAATGGTATGGCACATCTAACAGAACATATTCTATTTAAGGGTACTGAAAAAAGAAATTATATTCAGATAATAAATAGAATTGAAGATGTTGGAGGCGAAATGAATGCCTATACAACAAAAGAAGAGACAACAATATATGCACTCTTTTTAAAACGTTATCTTGAACGTGCAATGGAGCTTATTGTAGATATGATTTTCAATTATAAATTTGATGAGAATTTATTGCAAAAAGAAAAAGAGGTTGTTGCAGATGAAATAGATTCATATACAGATAATCCATCTGAACTTATATTAGACGATTTTGAAGATGAACTATTTGCAGGACATTCCTTAGGAAGGAATACATTAGGCTCTAAGAAAATACTGTCAAAAATTACTGTAGATGCTCTAAAATCTTTTATCGGCAGATGTTATACTACCGACGAAATGGTATTTTACAGTATGGGTGAGTTTAGTTTTG
>MWBK01000249.1 GCA_002069025.1 Bacteroidetes bacterium ADurb.Bin302
TCGGTAAGTTTGATTTTTTTTATTTTTCCGTGTGCGGACTTAAATTCAGTATAAGTAATGGATGTAACAGCCGGATCTTTTAATTTGTAAATAGAAGTTCCAATGCCAAGCAGCAAAAGAATAACTGCGGCCACTTTTAAAAGCCAGTTGAGACCAGATGGTTTATGTTTCTTCAGTTTTTTTGTACCTCTGATTTTTTGTCTGATAAGTTCAAATTCGTTTTGCAACTCTTTTTCTCTTAATTGATCAGGTGTACGCACTTCATTCATTATTCTCTCCCAATGAGTATTTAATATAGAATCAATCGGATCATAACAATCGGTTTGCTTAAGCCAGCTTAGAAGTTCGTCCCTTTCCTTGTCAGAGCATCTGTTTTCGATGTATAATTGCATCAGACGAACAATTTTGCTATCTTCTGATTGTGTATTTTTCATAAAATAATATATTATTTCTTTAATATAATACACATCCGAAGAATTCGTCTGGGGGTATACTCCTAAATTTTATATACTTTTTTTTTATTTATTTGTATTCGAAATCGTATATTGTTCTTTATTAGTGTTTTATTATTTTTTTGCATCATGCTTATAATTCTGTCGTATTACATATATTTAATAAAATATAAATCAATAATTAGTTTGATCTTATTTGATAAATAGTTATATCTTTACATCCAAAACCAATTGAAAATAGAATTGATATGAAAAAATTACTAATGATTTTGGGAGTGTTGATGCTATTCAGCTCCTGTTCAACCTATTATTACTCAACCCTGAGTTCATCTGAAGGTGTAGCTGAGAAAGATGATTTTGGCGATTTTGTTTACGAAAACGATAGTGTCAAGGTGGTGTACAGTTTCTTTGGATACAATCTGCCTATACATATTACTGTTATAAATAATTCAGATCAGCCGTTGTACGTTGATTGGCAACGTTCAGCTCTGATAATTGATGATGTTGCGACAAATTATAAGCAGAATAAATTAACCTTCGATGGTAATATTAGCGCTAATACATTGAACTATAACCGTAATTTTAGTTCTACCGACGGAAGTTTCAATGGAAGCATAAGTCTACCCGACGGTGTTAGCTTTATTCCTCCTAAATCAAGAACAGACCACACACCGATGACTTTGGGTGATTTCAGTTTTGATAGAATACCGAAGAAGAGTTTTACTAAAGTAAAATTTGCCAGAGAAAATCTGGCTCCATCTAAAATAAATACCATGCGCTTTGCCGAATTTAATTCTCCATTAAAATTTAGAAGCTACCTAACCTTATACAGCGGATCGCTAGATCCGGAAAAAGGAAAACCATTTGTTTTAGATCAACAGTTTTATATTTCGGAAGTAATGAAAAGTGCTGAGATTAAACCAGAGGAGGTGTATGGATATTCAAATAAAAGAGGAGATTTCTTCTATTATAAAAAGACTAAAGGTTCTGGTTTTGGTGCTGTAATGGGTACAATTGCAGTGTGCGCAGCATGCATAGCCATTGATGCTGCGATACCTAATGCGGAAGATTATTGACTTTCCTTTTTTGCATGGTTCAATTATAATTGCTAATATTGCAGTTTAAATGCTAACGGCCTTTCTTATAAAAAGAAAGGCCTTCTTAAATTTGGTATAAACTTAATAAAACAAGAAAACACAATGAAGAAATTTCTCGGGCCCCTGATGCTCCTGTTCTTGCTTATTGCTGCTTTGCCGGCATTCGGACAAAAGAAACACACATTTGAAATCAAAGGTGGAAACTTTGTGTATGATGGTAAGGCCGTTCAGATTCATTCGGGCGAAATGCATTATGCACGTATACCTCACCAATACTGGCGCCATCGTTTTCAGATGATCAAAGCGATGGGTTTAAACACAGTTGCAACTTATGTATTTTGGAATTTACATGAAACCGAGCCTGGTAAGTGGGATTTTACCGGGGATAAAAATCTGGCCGAATATATTAAAACTGCAGGAGAAGAGGGGTTGATGGTTATTCTTCGTCCAGGTCCTTATGCCTGTGCCGAATGGGAATTTGGTGGTTATCCATGGTGGTTGCAAAATGTTCCGGGTATGGAGGTGAGAAGAGATAATGAGGCTTTCTTAAAACACACAGAGCAATATATCAATCGTTTGGCTAAAGAAGTTGCTCACTTACAAATTACCAATGGCGGGCCTATCATTATGGTTCAGGCAGAAAACGAATTCGGATCTTACGTGTCTCAGCGTAAGGATATTCCTTTGGAAGAACACCGTGCTTATAATGCAAAAATCAAGAAACAGCTGGAAGCTGCCGGATTCAACGTACCGTTGTTTACTTCAGACGGTAGCTGGTTGTTTGAAGGTGGTGCTACTCCGGGGGCTTTACCTACAGCCAATGGCGAAAGTAATATAGAGAATCTTAAAAAAGTTGTGAATCAATATAACAACGGACAAGGGCCGTATATGGTAGCGGAGTTTTATCCGGGTTGGTTGGCACACTGGGCGGAACCTCATCCAAAAGTTGATGCTTCCGGAATTGCCCGTCAAACAGAAAAATACATCACTAACGATGTTTCATTTAATTTCTATATGGTGCATGGCGGAACGAACTTTGGCTTTACAAGTGGTGCTAACTATGATAAAAACCACGATATCCAGCCGGATCTTACCAGCTATGATTACGATGCGCCTATCTCTGAAGCAGGTTGGGTAACACCCAAATTCGATTCAATCCGCAATGTGATTAAAAAACATGTAAGCTATAAAGTCCCCGAAGCTCCAAAACAAATTCCGTTGATAGAGATTCCTTCTATTAAATTAGATAAGGTAGCTAACGTGTTTGATATAGCTTCTACACAGAAGCCGGTTTACAGTGATAAGCCGCTAACATTCGAACAATTGAATCAAGGACATGGATACGTTCTGTATTCACGCAAATTCAATCAGCCGATCAGTGGAACATTATCAATTGAAGGCCTCCGCGACTTCGCTGTGATTTATGTTAACGGCGAGAAAGTAGGCGAGTTGAACAGATATTACAAGAATTACACTATGGAGATTGATATCCCATTTAACTCAACTTTGGATATTCTGGTTGAGAATATGGGCCGCATCAATTATGGTGCAGAAATTGTAAGAAACAACAAAGGCATAATCAGTCCGGTAAAAATTAATGATATTGAAATTACCGGCGATTGGGCTATGTATAAACTTCCGATGAGTGAAACTCCGGTACTTTCCGATCTTAAGAATGTAAAAGTGTATGACAATACTCCGGCTAATGCAGCGAAACTGAAAGGTTGCCCGGTTGTGTATCAGGGAACCTTCAACCTAACGGAAACAGGTGATACTTTTATTGACATGGAACAGTGGGGCAAGGGTATAATCTATATCAATGGAATTAACATTGGCCGTTATTGGAAAGTCGGTCCTCAGCAAACACTGTATATCCCCGGAGTTTGGCTTAAGAAAGGAAGCAATCAGATTGTAATTTTCGAACAGCTAAACGAGGAAGCTAAAAGTGATGTGAAGACTGTAAAGGTACCGGTATTAACAAAACTGCTTTCTAATTAAAACAGTAAGATTAAGATAATAATATATGAAATGCTTCAGCCGTTCTGGTTGAAGCATTTTTTTTATTTTCACGGTCAATATCATCGCGTATTTTTGATTTCTCACTAAAAAATAAGGATAAAATATGTTATCTTTGCCGAAGTAAAATGCTAAAAATAATAAATTAATAATCATATGTTTCTAATAGGTATTTATAAAAATTATTCTTGATCGATGAAAAAAGTAATATTATTTTCACTGTTTTTAATGTTTGGTCTTGTCGCGTCTCAAACCTTCCCTGGTTTGATGGGTGAGAATTATATTTATTTCAAGCAAATTTCCAATATACTGCTTTTTATCTGTTTATCCTTCATTATGATAAATGTTGGCAGGGAGTTTGAAATAGAAAAAACGAAATGGAGGTCTTATTCTAAAGATTATTTGGTTGCAATGGCAACTGCAGCCTTCCCCTGGATATTTGTTGCTATTTACTTCGTTTTCGTTCTCCTTCCATCTCAATATTGGTTTGATTCGGAAGCATGGAAAGAAAATTTACTCCTAAGCCGGTTTGCGGCTCCTACCTCTGCAGGTATTTTATTTACAATGTTGGCTGCAGCAGGATTAAAATCTACCTGGGTATATAAAAAAGTACAAGTATTGGCCATATTTGATGACCTGGATACTATTTTGTTAATGATTCCCCTCCAGGTTATGATGGTCGGTCTCAGGTGGCAATTATTTGTAATCGTATTTATCGTATCATTATTATTGATTATTGGTTGGAAAAAGCTTGCTTCGTACGATATGCGACAAGATTGGAAAGCCATTCTTTTTTATGCCATAGTTGTTTTCTCTATAACTCAATCTGTGTATTTAGGGACCAAATATCTTTATGGCGAAGAGGCTAGTATTCATATCGAAGTGTTGTTGCCAGCCTTTATTCTTGGTATGGTAATGAAGCATAAACATATTGATACACCATCAGAACATAGGGTTACAGATTTGATATCCTACATTTTTATGTTTTTGGTAGGATTGAGTATGCCTGCGTTTTTTGGCGTTGATTTTGAGGAGATATCAGAAGTCATAACAATAACCGGATCTCAACCATTTATGTCGTGGGAAGTAATAGCTTTTCATGTTATAATTGTTACTATTTTGTCTAATATAGGAAAGCTGTTCCCAATATTCACCTACAAGGAAAGATTACTAAAAGAGCGATTAGCTATATCCATAGGAATGTTTACAAGGGGAGAAGTTGGAGCAGGAATCATATTTATATCTATTGGCTACAACCTGGGAGGGCCAGCATTGATGATATCGGTACTTACCC
>MWBK01000250.1 GCA_002069025.1 Bacteroidetes bacterium ADurb.Bin302
AACCTGATACAGTTGCCGTAGCTCCGGTAGAGTTGGAAGAGAATTTACTATTAGAAGATTCAACAGAACTGTATTTTGATTCATTATATAATCAATCAGATTCTTTGGTTACAGATACAGTAGCTATTGCGGAAATGGCACCAATAGCTGATTATAATCCATCGGTTGCTAAGGATGCACCTGTTAGAGAAACTGTAATAGTAAGAGATGGTAGTCGTTTAACGATGGTTGCATATCGTGCGTTTGGCCATAAGGCATTTTGGGTATATGTTTATGATGCAAATAGAGATGTGCTAAGGCATCCTAATGATGTTGCTCAAGGAATGCGATTACGTATACCTGATTTGGATCCGTCACTTGTTGATCCAAATAACGAGGAATGTATCAAAAAGGCAATCGAAATTGGTAAAAAATATTGATTTGTTTGCAAAAAATTAAGCATTTTAGACTATTCAGGGCATATATCTACCATTTATAACATTCGCTTAAACGTTTTTAACGGCATAAATGTTGGAATCATTTTAACATTTGCATATCTTCGCACTGCTGAATTTGTTCAGCGGTGTTTTTTTTATTATACATTAATTCATATCATAAGTTATGGGTCAAGTAGTTGATATTAGAGAATTAAATGCACGCATTGAAAAACAAAGTGCATTTGTTGATGTCCTAACCTTAGGAATGGACAAAGTCATAGTAGGTCAGAAGCATTTGGTTGAGTCATTGCTAATCGGACTTCTTTCTGACGGACATATATTGCTAGAAGGTGTGCCCGGTTTGGCAAAAACATTAGCCATTAAGACTTTAGCACAGCTAATAGATAGTAAATATAGCCGTATTCAGTTTACTCCGGATTTGCTGCCTGCAGATGTATTAGGAACTATGATTTATAGTCAGAAAACCGAAGAGTTTATAGTTAAAAAGGGGCCAATATTTGCTAACTTTATTTTAGCAGATGAAATAAATCGTGCTCCTGCAAAAGTTCAGAGTGCTTTACTTGAGGCTATGCAAGAACGTCAAGTAACCTTAGCAGATTCAACATATAAGTTGGATGAACCATTCTTAGTTCTTGCTACACAAAACCCTATTGAGCAAGAAGGAACATATCCACTACCTGAAGCTCAAGTAGACCGTTTTATGTTAAAGGTAATCGTTAGCTATCCAAAACAAGAAGAAGAAAGGCTTATTATTCGTCAGAATATAGGACCCAAACAGGCTCCTGTAATCCCTGTTTTGAAAGCATCTGAAATTATAGCAGCTCGCGAAGTTATAAGAGAAATATATTTGGATGAAAAAATTGAGAAATACATTTTAGATATAGTATTTGCAACTCGTGATCCAAAATTGTATAATCTTGATGATTTACAAGGAATGATTTCATTTGGAGCTTCTCCACGTGCATCAATATGTTTGGCTTTGGCAGCTCGTTCTTATGCATTTATTAAACATAGAGGATATGTTATTCCGGAAGATGTTCGTGCAGTATGCTATGATGTTCTTCGTCACAGAATTGGTTTGAGCTATGAAGCAGAAGCAAATAATTTAACATCAGAAGAAATTATAAGCCGAATCTTGAATATTGTTGAAGTTCCTTAATGAAGGGAAAAATCAATTTATTTCTATGGAAACAAGCGAAATATTAAAAAAAGTAAGGCAAGTCGAAATTAAAACGCGCGGGTTGTCGCAGAATATTTTCGCAGGTCAGTATCACACTGCCTTTAAGGGTAGAGGTATGGCCTTTTCCGAGGTACGTGAGTACCAATTCGGTGACGATATTAGAAATATTGATTGGAATGTTACAGCTCGTTTTAATCATCCATATATTAAAGTATTTGAAGAAGAACGAGAACTTACCGTTATGTTATTGGTTGATGTATCAGGTAGTGGTGATTTTGGTACGGAACGCAGTACAAAACGTGAAATGATGACAGAAATAGCTGCTACTTTAGCATTTTCAGCCATTCAAAATAATGATAAAATAGGTGTTATATTTTTTTCTGATAAAATAGAAAAATTTATAGCACCTCAAAAAGGTAAGAAACATATCCTATACATAATACGTGAATTAATTGAATTTCGTCCCGAAAGTAGGAAAACAGATATATCTGTGGTTTTGCGTTATTTGACAAATGCGATCAAAAAACGTTGTACAGCATTCCTTATCTCGGATTTTATTTCAGATAATTTTGATAAAGCACTTATGATAGCCGGTAAAAAACATGATTTAGTGGCTCTGCAAGTGTATGACCAAAAAGATTCAGAAATGCCTGATATTGGTTTGATGAAGGTAAAAGACTCTGAAACAGGCGAATGTATGTATGTTGATACTTCCAGATGGGATGTTAGAAAAAGTTATGAAGAGCATTGGCGTAAACGTCAAGAACTTATGTCAAAAGAATTTTCCAAAAATGGAATTGACTTGGCTTCTGTTAGAACATGTGACGATTACGTAAAGGTTTTAATTAATTTGTTTAGAATGAGAGGATAGTTATATGAGAGTAAAACTATTAATAGCATTTTTTGCGTGTGTTTTTTGTCTTACAGCACAAGATTTGTCAGTGTATGGCAAGTTAGATCCTGCACAAATACAGATAGGAGAACAAACGACGCTTCGCTATGAATTTGCCCAGCCCAAAGATACAAAAGTATCAATGCCATTGTTGCAGGATACTATAGCAAAAGGAGTAGAAATTGTAGAAGTTTTAAAGCCGGATACAATTGATTTAGGCAATGGTAGAATTCAGATTAATTTAGACTACATAATAACATCATTTGATAGTGGTTTTTATTTTATTCCTGCGATGCAGTTTGCTAGTGCAAACGAAAAAATAGAAAGTCGTCCAATAGGTTTAACTGTGCATACTGTAAAGGTAAATCCTGAAACAGACTCTGTTAAAGACATAAAAGAAATCATGGATGCTCCATTTAGTTGGAAAGAACTTTTTAAATGGGTGGGCATTGTGTTAGGTATATTAGCAGTTATTGCACTAATAGCATTCATTTTAATTAAATATGTTTTCAAAAAGAAGGTGCCATTTATTCCGGTAAAAGAGGAAATCAAAGAATCTCCTGATGTAGTCGCTTTACGTCGTTTAGAGCAGATAAAAGAAGAAAAGTTATGGCAGTCAGGCAAAATTAAAGAATTTTATACCGAATTGACTGAAGTTGTACGTGTTTATATAGCTAGTCGTTTTGATATAAATGCAATGGAAATGACATCTGAAGAAATTATGGCACTTACCAGAAAACATCCTGATATGGATGAGGTAAGAACAATTTTGCGACAGATGTTAGAATTGTCTGATTTAGTGAAGTTTGCAAAATTTATTCCTCTTGATAAAGAGAATTATCGTTCTATAATAGATGCGTTTACTTTTGTTGAAAAGACCAAAGTAACAGAACCTGAGATTGTTAGTGATGATGCTGAAAATCCAAAAAATACAGATGAAACTGTAGGAAAGGAGTCTAAATCATGACATTCGCTAATCCATATTATTTTTTGTTGTTGCTATTGGTAGTGCCAGTAGTTGCATGGTACGTTTGGAAACGAAAATCGTTTACACCGGAAGTTAAAATTTCATCGGTTGCTTCTTTTTCAGGTATTAAAAAATCTCCTAAAGTTTATTTGAGACATCTGCCATTTGTATTGTCTGTTTTATCTATTATATCAATAATTTTTGCATTAGCACGTCCTCAAAAAAGCGATAGTTGGAGTAATCAAACTACAGAAGGTATTGACATAGTTATGGCTCTTGATATATCCGGAAGTATGTTAGCCGAAGATCTGAAGCCTAATCGCTTGGAAGCTGCAAAATTGGTTGCAAGTAAATTTATCTCTGATCGTTCAAACGATAATATTGCACTTGTAGTATTTGCCGGTGAAAGTTTTACACAATGTCCTTTGACAGTGAATCATGCTGAACTCATCAATTTAATGAAAGGTGTAAAGAGTGGAATGATTGAAGACGGAACAGCAATAGGTTCCGGTTTGGCAACTGGGATTAATCGTATTAAGGATAGTCAAGCTAAATCTAAAGTTATAATCTTATTGACTGATGGTTCTAATAATAGAGGAGAGATTGCACCAACGACAGCCGGTGAGATTGCAAAAACATTTGGAGTGCGTGTTTATACTATTGGTGTTGGTACGAGAGGGATGGCTCCTTATCCATTCCAGACACCTTATGGCGTACAATATCAAGATGTAGAAGTAGATATAGACGAACCAACTTTGCAGCAAATTGCTTCAACTACCGGAGGTGCTTATTTTAGAGCTACTGATAATGATAGTTTGGAGTCAATTTATTCTGAGATTGATAAAATGGAAAAAACTAAGATTAATGTAAAAGAATTCAGCAAAAAGGAAGAATTGTACCATATTTTTTCATTGTTAGCAGTCGTATTTTTAGTTTCTGCTGTTGCTTTACGTAACACTGTTTTAAAATCAATTCCTTGATGTATCGAATTGATATTGCGTATTAAATGATAAAGAATTAATTTCTTAAAGATTTTAAAGATGTTTCGATTTGCTCGTCCCGAATATTTATATTTATTATTACTGATACCGGTTTTGATCGGTTTCTTCTACTATAGCTTAATCATCAAGAATAAACGTTTAAGAAAATTAGGCGAAAAATCATTACTCAAAAATTTGATGCTAACTGCTTCTCATTGGCGCCCAAGAGTAAAGTTTTATGCGGTTTTAGTCGCAATTATCTTATGTATTTTTGCTTTAGCAGGTCCTCAATTTGGTACAAAATTAGAAAAAGTTAAGCGTCAGGGTATTGAAATGATGGTAGCAGTGGATGTATCAAATTCAATGTTAGCTCAAGATGTGTCACCTGACAGAATGTCGCGTGCAAAACAAGTACTATCCAGATTAATAGACAACTTACAAGATGATAAGGTAGGTTTATTGGTATTTGCCGGAGATGCATATGTTCAGATGCCAATGACTACAGATGTTGGATCAGCTAAGATGTTCTTATCTAATATAAATCCCGGAATGGTACCTGTACAGGGTACTGCGATAGGTTCTGCTATACGAATGTCTATGGGTTTATTTAGTACGCAAGAAAATATCAGTAGATCAATAATAATCATTACTGATGGTGAGAACCACGAGGATGATGCAGTTTCTACTGCAAAAATGGCATTTGAAAATGGTGTTACCGTAAATGTTCTGGGTTTGGGTACTCCTCAAGGATCGCCAATCCCAATAAACGGAACAAATAGTTTTAGAAAAGACAGTGATGGTAATGTGGTTGTAACCAAGTTGAATGAGCAAATGTGTCAAGAAATAGCTCAAGCAGGTGGAGGAGTGTATGTAAGAGCAGATATCGCAGGAACAGCGGTACGTTTGTTATCTAAAGAATTGAATAAATTGGATAAGGCAGATATAGAAGCTGAAGTCTATACTAATTATAATGAGCAATATGCTCCTCTTTTGTGGTTAGCATTGATATTTTTGCTCGTTGAAGCTTGTTTATTGGAACGTAAGAATCCTTTATTTAAGAATGTTAAATTGTTTTAGTATCATGCGAAAATTATTGTTTTGTACTATCTTATCTATTGGCATACCTTTTGTAGTATTGGCTCAAGAGGCAAATCCTGATATCCGTAGTGGAAATAAATTATACAAAGACCAAAAATATACCGATTCAGAAATTGAGTACAGAAAAGGTATTCAAAAAGACAAGAAGTCAATAGAAAGTTTTTACAATCTTGGGAATAGTTTGTATCAACAAAAAAAATACAAAGAAGCTGCCGAAGAATTTGAAAAAGCGGCTACTTTAACTGATGATAAAGATAAATTGGCATCAGTATATCATAATATGGGTAATTCTTATTATCAAGCAGAAGATTATGGAAAGAGTATTGACGCGTATAAAAAATCGCTTAAGAATCGTCCATCAGATAATGATACTCGTTTTAATTTAGCTTTAGCCCAGCAGAAGTTACAGCAACAACAGCAACAGCAACAACAGCAAGATCAGAATCAAGATAAAAAAGATCAGAAGGATCAACAGCAACAGCAAGATCAAAAAGATAAGAAAGATCAACAAAAGCCGCAGCAACAGCAACAAAAACAACAAGAATTGTCTAAGGAAGCGGCTCAACAAATATTAGACTCATACTCTCAAGACGAGAAAGAAGTACAGGAAAAAGTAAAAGAACAACAACAGGCAGGACAAAGGCATTTGGAAAAAGACTGGTAATATGAAAACAAAAATATTAGTTATATTAGGCTTATGTATGTTAGCCGTTTCAGTGTATGCTGAGGATCTTCAATTTTCAGCGTCGGCACCTGAAGCAGTAGTTGAAGGCGACCAGTTTAGAGTTACATACACACTAAATAAAGAAGGCAAGGATCTTCGAGTTCCTGATATGTCTGATTTTGACGTGTTAATGGGGCCTTCTACATCACGTAGTTCAAGTATGCAGATTACTAATGGTTCAATGACCAAAACAATGTCAATATCGTATACTTACATATTAGCAGGAAAAGCTCCGGGTAAATATGTATTAGCTCCTGCTACAATATTGGTTGATGGGCAAAAATATAGTTCTAATCAACTAGAAATAAAAGTACTTCCTCCTGATCAAAAAGTGCCTTCTTCATCAAGTACGCAAAGTTCGAATCAAGTTCCTGTAGCTCAGAGCAATACATCTGCAAATATTTCTGTGAAGCAATATAAAATCTTCAACCAAAGAGCATTACAAAAATATAAAGAGGAATTCTAACTTTCTATTATCTTTAATCAATATAGAAATCACATATTCTCATTACTTCCAGACATTATAGTTACCGTTGACTTTAATTCGGATTTAGGACATAATATGTCCAATATCTAGATTGTATATAAATGAGAAAGAAAGCATTAAACAATTTTAAAAATACAATATTTATTACAAAAGACATGCTCAGAGATGTTAGTAACGAAAATGAAGAATCCCTCTC
>MWBK01000251.1 GCA_002069025.1 Bacteroidetes bacterium ADurb.Bin302
GTTTCAATATCTCTTGTTGGTTTCTCCAACGTGTATTCTTCTTCTGTTTTAAACTCAGCCCCCACCAACTTGCTTCTTAACTTCAACTTGTATATACCTGTTTTAATATCAGGCGCAAGGTTAGTTAACTCAATGTTTGCCAATTCAGTCAGGGCATTTGCGTTGGCTGATTTCTTATCTGTGATATAAATATCGTAAGCATATATTTGACCGTCCATTTCTGATTTCCAAGATAAATTAAATACCTTGTAGTTTTCATTCTTTTTATCACATATGTTTACATCAGTAAGTAATCGGTGTAATGTCATTGCCCTATCTCGTTTTAACATTAAGTCTGAAACTTCTTGGTCAAACCTTACCACATCAAGCTGAGATTTTTTTAACTTGATGTATTTATAAAGTTTGAAGCTACCCACTCCCACACCGATGTAGGTAAGAAGTAATAACAAATCGCCCATATCATCACCCCCATTAAAACATACAAGAATAATCGCACTACATAATTATATTGAGCCGCTATAAGAATATGTGGCATCCATCTTCTCATAAATACCAAACGTTTCCTGACCCATCGTCTGTAACGTTTGTATCTTTTGAACCGCCCTTCAAAGTTTCCATTAAGGGCAAATGATTTTAACATACTGCCAGTATCTTCCGTATTATATAACTCATCTGTCATTCTCATGTGATACGCTTCTCTCAAAAATAACATTAATATTAGTTTGTCTCTGTTTACAAAGTGATTTGTAAACAAGAATATTTCTTTTATACGAAACTTAAAACAGATTGAGGGTGTTTTATTCCATGCTTTTTGTAGTGCCTTGCAATGATGAGAATGTTTTTCCAAATCCCTAAAGTGTTCAGTTTTCCTTTTGCGTAGGTCAACACTCTCACCAATGTACTTAGCACCAGTAACAATATTTTTAATTTGATAGATTCCTACGCTCATAAGCACTCATTACATTCACAGATATAATCATATATCTTCTCTACTAATTCATTATTATAACTACCATACACACAATCAGCAATTGTCTCAAATGAACAATTACAAATCTCTGCCAACATTTCAATCATTGGGGATATGTTAATTTCTTGAATAAGTTTGTCAACATTAATATAACTGTTTTCCAATTTATTCCATAACTCATCCTGACGATTAGATTCTGCATTTATAAGTTTCATTGCTTTTATAAAAGACTCTTTGTTTATCATTTCTTACCTCCAATTACATTCTTTACACTCAAAACCAAATGAATCTTTGTGGCAAAACCTGCCTTTGCGAGAACACCACTTATAATCTGCGCTGTCGCAAACTATTGAATACTTATCAAATATCATTTCTTATTTCCTTCTTTCTTGTCTTTCTTACAATTACTCCACGTTTCTTTCGTGCCAATTTATATATACCCCATGTAAATGCTTCAACTCTATATTCAAATGTCCAGAGCATATAACACAAGCACATGATATTAATTATTGGTATCAAGCCAATCATTCCTATTGACACAAGTCTATCAAATTGATAATCACTATCAAACTTTGCAACACCCTTGCCATATAAAATATCTATTGCGATTATATCTACAATGTGATAAACTACAACAAGTGTTATTGCAACAAATATATCAAGTAATAAATCAAGTAAAACAATTCTTATCAAACCTTTACCTCACCACTTTCAAGCATTGCAAGAAATTCTAATGCGGCAGTCTCAGGAATATTTTCAAGGTCATTAACTCCATACCAATCCATAAGCATTGTTAAAGTCTCATGTTTATCGGTCTTACTAAATGAAGCTATCCTTTTAGTAGTTGCTGAACACATTATTGTCACTTCCTTTCCAACCAATTCTTTGCCACATCTTCTGCAATCTTAGTAAGGTCTTTGTTTTCTATATGATAGTAGTCAAGTATCTCATTGAAAGCTGACCCATGCTTATCGCCTTTATTAAGAACCTTCTTTAAAGTTTCAAATGTCAATTGTAATAACCCCCTATCATATAACTTACATAATTCCTGTGTCGTTTTAGTCCATCAGGTGTTTCATAAACTATACGATACTTTATAGGACTCTTTCTATCTGGAACTGAATAATATTTATATCTCCATTTAAGAGAACCATCTTCATTAATAAAAGTGTTATTATAAAAATCTGAACCTAACACACAATATCTCACATCCGTATTTCCGTCAACATTAAGTTCAACACAAGCAAATTCTCCATAAGGTATAATTTGCTCTTTGACTTTATCCCAATGATTATACAGCCATGGCACTTTCTTTTCATCTGGTTCAAAGTCAGCACAGGTATTTATATCAAAACACCCACAATCGTAGCATTTAAAAATTTTTTTGGCAAATCTTAAATGCTTGTGGTCTAATCTCTTACAGGTAGATTCAACACCGTCCATATCAGCATTGACTTTAAACCATTTACATTCACCACATTCAATTCTGCACCATTCTTCACAATTGGTATTCATAATTAATTACCCCTCAAAGAATTTGGCTAAACTCATGCCAGATAATATCAATGACCAAATAGCCATAGTCATAATAAAATCAAACTTGCCCTTGCTGTTGGTACGTCTACTAATAAGAGTAGAACCTATTACAGATAACGTAACCGCTGATAATAAATTAATCATTTTCAAATCTCTCCTTTTCATTTTTATAAATCTCATAAGCATCACGATAATTCATACAGGTAAATACTCGTTTATCATTTATCCAAATATGATATATGGGTGAAGTCCAATTGTAGCATGGAACTCCATTTCCAACTCTCGTTTTTGTCATATATAAACCTGTTGTGTCTGATGCACGTTCAAGACAATAAACTTCGTCATAAGACTTAAATGTTGAAGCCCATTCACTCAATTTGCTCATACTCATTCTCCATTTCATTTCTATATTTGCTTGGTAATGTTGGTAACGGTTGCCACGCAAGAACTTTAACATTCGTTCCGTTCAAGTCCTCACCAAACCACATTTGATAATCACTGTGATAATAAGCAAGTCCGTATGTTCTCCACATACAATTGTAATCGCCATATCTGAAATATTCATACCATACAAGAACATATTCTTTTCTCTCAGGTAATTTATCTTCACAATCAATCCAGTTATCATTCAGACTAATCATTGTTGAGTTCTCGCTCTCTTTCGATTTCCCTCATTATTGCATCAACTTTAGTAATAGTTTCTGCAATTCCTCTGGAACAGCCAATTGTATATTTTATAAACGTAGATACATCAATCCCAGAATCATAACACCATTCAAGAAGGTCATGTTTCTCTTTATCGGTATACCTTTCTGATTCATTGCATATGTCTGTTACAATTTCAGTAAGCATAGTGTATACGGCATAAACATCTTCAACGTAGTTTACGTTATAACACCAATCCTTAAATATCATATCAAATGCTCGGTTTGCTATTCTTACTTCAAGTGGAAACGAACAAGTCTTAATCCTTTTTGCAAGAGGATTTAATAAATTCAAATCATCCTTTATCGCCCAAATCTCAGTCCAGTAATTTGTTGCTCCTTTAAGTTCCCATGCTTTCTGTTTAATATCGTTTAAATCCATATTATCTCTCCTTATCATTCTTCCTCATCTTCTTGTGCAAAGAAATCATATAAATCCCAATGGTCAAATTCAAAAGCAAGTTCTGGTATTTGTCGCAGTATATCATCAGTAAGTTCATCTAATTTCCATTTATGGGGATAACCTAATAAGCATGGTTCATGCATATAGATGTTCTTTTTAAACTTACAATGACTGCAATTATGTTTACTACAATCATCTTGAATCATTTTTAATAATCGTAGTAATACCACTGATAGTTTCATTTGTTTCTCTCCTTATTTAACCATGCACAAATACATTCATAACATTTTGCAGATTCAATTAACTTGTATGGGTAACTTGTTGCATAATTTCTTTCATACACTGGTGCAAACTCTTTAGGGCAATAATCATAATTATCATTAAGCAATTGAATAATACATCTTTCATCACTGTCAAGATTTCCATTAATGAAACTCAACAGGTCAATCAATGCCATATTATTAAGCCACTGTCTGTTTGTCATTGCTCTTTTCCTCTTGTAGAATATATCTTGTGTAAGTTACCTTTTCGCCCCATCTGTTTACGTTCGTTTCATTAGTTGAAATAATATCAACACCTTTCTTCCTGAGAAGAAATACTGTAGCGGCTAATCTTGTATCTCCAAGTTCCGAAATAGCATCCATTGAAGTAATACTACCAAACTCATGCAGGTATCTCATTAATCTTGTTTCTTTATTACTCATATAATTCATTCCTCACAATCAGGATGCCACAGCTTACGCTCATCCTTTATCCACTGATATATTTCGTCAAGGTGTTCTCTTGCCAAATCTACAATCTGTTTTGATGAAGCGTATGAACGCATATCTTCTTTTCTGGCACACGTAATCAGTTCATATATAATATGTCTGTTAAACTCAGTCCAGTCTTTCAGATGTTCATATCGTTCATTATCTACATTTGTTTCTGCAATAGGACGAAAACATCCTAACACTTTATAACATAACTCCTGTACACTAAATAATTTCATATTAACTCCTTTTAATATTTTCCCTCGTCAATTAACCAAAACGATATTATTGTCATATCATAGCAAGTGTCGTTACATAGACAATCACACGGTATAGGTTCATAGAAATCATTTAGGCATCTATCAACCACATTGCAGTTGTGACATTTATAACAAATATCCCTACAACAATATTGCATGACTTCAATTAACAAATCCCCTTTGGTCATCATTCTTATTAATCTTCCTCATAATCTTCACGAACTCCTATTAACTTCATTGCTTCTTCTTTAAACTTCCATGTACATCTCTTATGTTTACCATTTCCAAGAGGACAAGAGTTACACGCATCATAAGGATTAGCATACTTCATAGCGTAGTCGCATACAATACATCTCTGTTCAAAACCTACTACTGTGTCAAGCAGTTTATCAAAACTTTCAACTGCAATCTTCAATAATCTCTTGGCTTCTGTAAGTTCTTCTTCGTAATGAGCAATCTGTCTACATTCATTCCAATGCTTATCTTCCAGTTCTGAAATTGTGCTTTCTAACTTTTTAACATAAGCATTAAGTTCACTCTCGGTGTACCATTTATTATTAATATACATTTCCTCACCTCGCATATAAAAGATAACCAAGATTAATACCGCATGATATAAAACTCAATCCGCATAATATAATATCAAGGGAATAATCTAATTTTTGTTGAGATTTCGTAATTGCCTTGTATGTCCACCATATACCACATAATAGCATTTCTATCGCTAAGACAATGTGTAACCTGTATTCGTTTACCATTCGATTCTCCTTGTTTAACACCATAACTCTGCATACTCTCTATATTCTGACAGACCGTAGTATTGGTCAGACCATTCATCATTATCATACTGCTCCGTGTTCGACTGACCGTCAGTTAGTGTCTGTAAGTAGTCAATCCAGTCTTTCAATAAGTTCACCACCTTTCTATTATACAATTTACTCTATGAGGGTTAAAATATAAATCGTTTACCTCTATATATATTATACTATAAAATTCGCTCTTTGTCAAGAGGGAAATAAAATTTTATATTTTTAACTATTCTAAGTCATCAAAATCTATTCCCTTATAATAAACTCTATTGCAATTCAAATTATAATCACGTTGTTTTAACATATCCCCTTCTGAACGAACAATTATTTTCTTACCCTTATCTATTTTCTTATTTTCATTAAATTCATCCCAATTAATATAAGGGAAATCCCCAATCATTAATCCTACATTCTTACAAGATATATTGCCATCTTTGTCATAAAGGTTAATATCTTCACAGTTATTATTCTCGTTATAAAGGGTTACGTATACAGTGAGATTCTTTATAGTACAATTATTGTTTTTCAAAAACCTCCATACTCCCTTACAAATATTAATAAATTCTCTGAATGTCTTAAACTCGTCATACACTTTTATTTTCATAATAGTTCTCCTTTAGGTTAATATTTAATGCTTTATTTTCTTTTATACACTTGTCAGCGATTATTGGTGCTATGTCCTCATTACAATAATAACCTGAGTAAAATTGAGGATTAATTGTAATGAATTTTCTTATCTTGTCATTCTTGACGTTTTGGATAATAGTAATTACACTTCTGCTACTTCCATCTTTATCTATAAAACAAATCTTAAATAAAGTGTCAATTAATCTTTTCTCTTGTCTTTCCCCAAGTCCAAGTAGCGACAGCATATCCTTTGTTGTCATTAAATCTATTTCATTCACATCTAATTCCAATGGATTCCTACAAAGCACATTGTATTTTACATTGATATACGGAATGAATCGCAGTAGCATTGCAAGATATTTTCGTGAGCGTGGTTCAGTCTTTTCATAAAGATATCTAACGCAATGTGAAAATATTTTTATAGCACAAGTATCTTCTCCAATATCTTTTTTTATACAACCCCTTTTAAAGTTTTCGGACACAGTTAGCTTACCATCTTCTTGTTCAGCGACAATTTCAGTTTTAAGAAGTTCTTTCCAAAAACGAGCGAAATGAGTTTTATCTACACCAATAATCTTCTTCACATCTTCTTTGGTCATATAACGATAGGTTGAATAACAATCATCCCTAATAACTAAAACATTATCATTATATTTTAAATATGTCATTAGATACATTACTTGTACAAGCATACTATCGGATAAAGTAGGGTAGTATATTTCGATTGGATTATATATCCCCCAAAAGAAGTTTCCACCCAATTCTGATGTAACCATTTTTAAATTCTGTTTCTTTTCGTAAAACTCTTTTCTTATTTTTTTATTTTGACGTTCTCGCTCTTTTTCTTCTTCTCGTCCTTTGACCTCGGCGGCATATATATCTTCTTCTGTGTATGTGGTTTTTTCTGTTATCACTTCTCCTGTTTCTTCGTTAATGTTTGTTGGTATTATCTCCATTAAACCAATCCTTTCAATTGTATTTATAGAAACACTATGCGTTTCTGCAATTATATTATACTATACATTTTACTCCTTGTCAAGAGGTTTTTAAAAATTTCGGACATTTCAGGCGAGAAACACCCCTTTTTCGGACATTTCAGGCGAGGGTGCAATTCCTAAAAAACCGCTATACATAGGCAAATAGTCCCGATTTTGGTCGTTTACGTTGCTCGTAATACACACACCCGATACGCTTGCCAATAATTAATATATAATATAATTAATATAAATATATATAATATAATTAATAATAAATAAAAAACAAAAAAGAGATGGAACAATAAGCCGCTTGCGGATTATTGTTCGTGAAGATAAGTGAACGAACGGAGAGAATCGGAGTTCGGGCAATTATCTTCACAATATCCTACAATTATCATCTCACATTCTAACTTATATTATAACATACAATTTACTCTTTGTCAATAGACCGTTACAAAAATTGTTGCATAGCTACTATTAAGCATACCCCCCAATTTTTTACATTGTCTGATTCTGCCGTGTATGAACATTCGCTTACGCTCGTTCATACACTCGCATAATCAGATTTACCTTTAATCGTCTGCTTCGCATCCGCTTAAAGGTAAAAACTATCTGACTTGTTTTTTATTTATTGAATGGGAAATATTTTATAGTATTATAATACGCTTTTAAATGCACTGTAAGGCTTTGTGTTAATTAGAATATAGTTACACTACTTATGTTGTTAGAATTGATTGTAGTTTATTGTAGAGCGAATAGGAGTATTATAAAGTGATTAATTATATAGATAATAAAATAATAGAATAGATATGTTCTTGATTGGATTAGATTAGCTTTTTAGGAATTAAGAGATATTTATTTGAGATTTAATATTAGATATTATATTGAATGTATTAAGCCGATATTTGATAAGGGATAGTTCTGAGGGAGAGAGGTGAGGGGGAGAAGTAATAAGAGTATGTGTGAAGTTATATGATTTTGAATTGCATTTTGGAATGTATATGAAGTGTATATAAGGTGCATATGAAGTGTATGTAATTTTTTTTGAAGGCTGTGAATGGAATACCTTTACCGTGTAAAACAGTTGTTAAAAGATTTTACGATGTAAACTAATCCCCGATATATCGCCAAGTTAGGGCTTGCTAACAGTAGGTTCGCACATTTTCTACTGTTAGTACCGCCTAACACATTTCCCTTTTATATTATAATAGTATACGATAAATCTTTAACAATTGAAAAATCATTCATATATATTTTTTAAATGCTGTTATATAATATCCCTATACATATGTA
>MWBK01000252.1 GCA_002069025.1 Bacteroidetes bacterium ADurb.Bin302
TTACAGTTTCTTCACTAACTAATGTAAAACGATATTTATCACTACCTAATGACTCACACGAAAAGGTAGCATTTTTTCCGGTATCTGAAGTAATAGGCTCATTACAATAGATCGTCGCCATCAAATTTGATGGGAGTAGCAAGAGCAGAACAAAAGCCAATAATGGCAATAGAGGTAATTTGCTTTTCATTTTATTTGTTTTTTTAAGATTATTCGACAATTTGAAACGCAAAGATACTATTTATTTTTATTTGCAAACGATTGACCTATCCACTTTTTATTGCACATTAATACATCAACACAACTCAACAACTATTTCTTTAAACAATATAATAGATTACAAGACAGTGGTTTATATACAAAAAATGAGGTTTGATTTTAAAAACCAAACCTCACTAATTAATATAATACAAATTGTTATCCTAACATACTTAACAGAATTCCTGCCGCTACAGCCGAACCAATTACACCTGCAACATTAGGTCCCATTGCATGCATAAGCAAGAAATTACCCGGATTTTCCTCTTGTCCAACAACTTGAGAAACCCGTGCAGCCATAGGTACTGCTGAAACACCGGCAGAACCTATTAGTGGATTGATTTTCTCTTTACTGAACACATTAATCAATTTTGCAAGCAGCACACCACCGCCTGTTCCCAACCCAAATGCAACAATTCCCATACATAAAATCGATAAGGTTTGAAAATTAAGGAAATTATCTGCAGTTGCTGTAGCACCAACAGTTATACCTAAGAAAATTGTAGTTATGTTCATCAAAGCGTTTTGTACAGTGTCACTAAGTCTTTCAACTACTCCACATTCGCGCATCAAATTACCAAGCATCAAGCATCCTATTAAAGCTCCTGCATCAGGAAGTAACAGTGTTACAAGTATTGTTACCATAATAGGGAAAACAATCTTTTCTGTTTTAGATACTTTGCGTAATTGTTTCATTTCTATTTGACGTTCTTTTTTACTTGTCAATAACTTCATAATTGGAGGTTGAATTACAGGAACCAAAGCCATATAAGAATAGGCTGCTACTGCAATAGGTCCAAGTAAATGAGGAGCTAATTTAGACGTAAGATAAATAGATGTAGGACCATCGGCACCACCAATAATACCAATTGATGCAGCCTCAGCCGGAGTAAAGCCAATTGCATTTGCACACAAATATGTTGCAAATATACCTAATTGAGCAGCAGCACCTAACAATAAGCTTTTGGGATTAGCTAACAGTGGCCCAAAATCAGTCATAGCACCAACACCAATAAATATAATACAAGGATAAATACCCAACTTAACTCCCAAATATAGGTAGTCAAGCAAACCGGCACCATTTGCAAACTCACCCCAATGTACATGTCCACCTGCAAAAAGTTCTGTATGATACATACCTGCACCCGGTAAATTAGTTAAAATCATACCAAATGCAATAGGAAGTAATAAAAGCGGCTCAAATTTCTTAACTATAGCAAGATACAATAATAGACAACCTACTGCTAACATTATCAAGCATTTCCATTGAGTCCCTAATTTATAAAAACCCATTGTACCAATAAATTCTGTGAAACTCTTACCTATTTCCAAGTCTTCCTCTTCTTGTTCTATTTCAACTTGCTCAGTTGCAGGTATAGTCGTTTCTATAGTTTGTTCTGCAACAATAGTGTCTACATTTTCTTGTGCAGATGCAGTTACGCATAACAAAGACATTATCAACGCCACAACAAAATATTTAATTTTTTTCATGATAGTATCGTTATTTGATAGATTATGCTAAATCAAAAAGCGGGTCACCTTGCATGACAATTTGAGCTTGTTGGACGTATATTTTCTTAACTACTCCATCATATGCTGCCTTAATACTATTTTCCATTTTCATGGATTCTATAGTTAAGATAGTATCGCCGCGTTTTACAGATTTACCTTCCGGAACTAATACTTTAATGATATTACCCGGTAGTGGAGATATTACAGTTGATGCAGAAGTTGCTTTTGCAGAAAGCTTTGGAGCAGTAAGTTCTTCTTGTTTAGCGCCCTCAGCAGATGCTTCTTGAGTTTCACCAACACTTTCAAAATCAACTAATGCATCACCTTGCATAACAGCTTGACCTGCTTCAACCTTGATTGCTTTAACAACGCCGTCTCTGTCTGCTTTAATATTATTCTCCATTTTCATGGATTCAATAACGATCAAGGTATCACCTCTTTTAACGGCCTGCCCTACAGAAACAACTATTTTTACAATATTACCCGGCAGTGGCGACGAGATAACACCTGATACGCTCTTACGTGCTATGGGTTTACTTAAACCTGCAACACGAGATGCCGAAACTTGTGCCGACTTAGCACCTTCTCTCTCTATACCTACAGTAAGAGATTTACCATTAATGTCTACACGAGCAAGGGTTTCATCTATTTCATCAACAGATACATCGTAAGACTTTCCTTCTATTGTTAATTTGAATTTCTTCATGATTTACTTTACTAAATTATTGATACCAAAAATTTTTGAATTCCAAGGAGAGCATTCTCTTTGAGTTTGTTTTATTGTAAGCTTACGAGTTTCCTCATCGTGTATTTCTTCATAAGCCAAATGCATTGCCAAAGCCACTGCTGTATTTTCTTCATCGGTTAAACTTAACATTTCTGTCTGGTCTTGAGCCTTTACCGGTTTTTCTGCTTTTTTATCTTTTACATTTTCCGACATTACACGACCGAAAATAAGAACAATAAATACTAGAACAACCAATAAAACAAATACCAACGAAAATCCCAACAGGGTTATTATAAGGGCATTTCCCCAATTAACTGCTAATACCATAGTTATAGATTATAAAGGTATGTTTGAATGTTTCTTCAATGGATTCGTTAAACGCTTTGTTTGCAACATTTCAAATGCACGAATAATACGGAAACGAGTATTTATAGGCTCAATTACATCGTCAATATAACCGCGAGAAGCAGCTTGATATGGACTTGCGAATTTATCTTGGTACTCAGCCTCTTTTTCTGCTATAAATTTAGCTTTTTCTTTAGGATCTTCTATTGCATTTAATGCTTTAGCTTCCAACACGCCGATTGCACCTGATGCACCCATTACTGCAATTTCCGCATTAGGCCATGCATAACACATATCACCGCGTAGTTGTTTACAGCTCATAACGATATGGCTACCACCATAAGACTTACGAATTGTTACAGTAACCTTAGGAACTGTTGCTTCACCATATGCAAACATAAGTTTTGCGCCATGAGCAATAATTCCGGCATATTCTTGACCTGTTCCACACAAGAATCCGGGTACATCTACCAATGTCAAAATCGGAATATTGAACGCATCGCAGAAACGCACAAAACGAGCTGCTTTACGTGATGCATCGCAATCTAAAACACCAGCCATTAAGCATGGTTGATTTGCAATAATGCCGGTTGATTTGCCATTAAAACGAGCAAAGCAACAAATAATATTTTGAGCATATTCAGGTTGAACCTCCATAAAGTCACCATTGTCTACTATTGTAGAAATAATTTCCTTCATGTCATAAGGTTTATTTGGATTTTCAGGAACAATAGTATTTAAAGCTTCATCAGCACGATCTATAGGATCTGTACATGGCTGAACAGGAACCTCTTCCATATTGTTTTGTGGAATAAACGAAATCAAACGACGAACAACATCAAGAGCTTCCTCCTCTGTAGGAGCAGTAAAGTGAGTTACTCCTGATCTTGTTGCATGAATTCTTGCTCCACCTAATTGTTCTACGGTAACATCCTCATTTGTAACAGCTTTAACAACCTTTGGTCCGGTAATAAACATATAGCTGTTTTTTTCTGTCATCAAAATAAAGTCTGTTAAAGCCGGAGAATAAACTGCTCCACCTGCGCAAGGTCCAAAAATTACTGAAATTTGAGGTATTACACCTGATGCTAAGATATTGCGTTCAAAAATTTCAGCATATCCTGCTAAGGCACATGCACCTTCTTGTATACGAGCACCACCTGAATCGTTTAATCCAATCACAGGAGCGCCTAATTTCATCGCCATATCCATCACCTTGCATATTTTCTGAGCCATAGTTTCTGACAAAGAACCACCTATTACAGTTGCGTCTTGTGCAAAAACGAATACCAAGCGACCATCTATTGTACCACTACCTACTGCAACACCATCGCCCAAGAATACTTTTTTGTCCATTCCAAAATCGGTACAACGATGTGTCAAAAACATATCAACTTCTTCAAAACTACCCTCATCTAGCAACATGTTGATTCTTTCACGTGCTGTAAAAGCACCTTTAGCATGATGTTTTTCGATGCTCTTTGCGCCTCCACCCATACGAGCAGCTTCTCGCTTCTCAATCAATTTCTTGATTTTGTCTTGATTTTCTTCCATAATTAATTTAATATTAATAGTATATAAGCTTCGTTTCCACAAAACTCATATTTTAGTTATTTGTTCTTGTTTTCACAAAATTCGGTTAAAATACCTGCTGTTGATTTTGGATGCAAGAATGCTATACTCAGGCCTTCTGCGCCACCACGAGGAGTTTTATCAATTAATTGAACTCCATTTTCTTCAACTTGTTTCAATTTATCCTCAATATCTTTTACTGAATAAGCAATATGATGAACACCACCGCGTCCTCCATTCTTTTCTATGAATTTTGCTATGGTGCTTTCAGGACTTGTTGGCTCCAACAATTCCAATTTCACTTCTCCAACTTTCAAAAAAGCAGTTCTAACTTTTTGGTCGGCTACTTCTTCAATAGAATAGCATTTCATGCCCAATACTTTTTCATAATAGGGCAATGCTTCTTCAATACTAGGCACTGCTATACCTATGTGCTCAATGTGTTCAGGAATCATACTTTTATTTTTTTAATTTTTTTAAATTGATCTTTTATGTTAGTTGTATTTTCATTGTATTCCAACAAATGTCCGCCCATGCGTTTACGTTTGTACCACAGATAAAAAAATGCTAATCCACCAAAAATAGGCCAAAATATAATATTCTGATATAATCTGGGAACATCATAATAATTTAACAAAAACAACCCTATACCCATTAAAAACTGAATCCCTGCATATATTTCGGACACCAATCGATGAGATTTATTATGTTCGTTACACAACAATTGAAACAAGTGTATTCTATGAGGTTTGAAAATATTTTCGCCGGCAAACAATCGCTGAAACACTGTCAAACCGGCCTCTATATAAACAACTGAAAAAAAGAATATATACACAACATTACCTGTCTTAATAAGCAAAGACAAAACCATATAAACCATTAAATAACCGAGCACTATAGAGCCGACATCACCGGAAAAACACTTAGGCTGTTTTCTATAATTAAAAAATAAGAAAATAATTGTTGGTATAATCGTAAAATAAAGAAGTTCGTCATCAATAAAATCTACTACATACAAATCAATCAGTAAAGCAGGCAATACCATTGATAAAGCAAGACCACCAAGCATGCCGTTAAGACCATCCATAAAATTATATAGATTAAATGACCCTACTGCTAAAATTAGCAAAAAGCAAGCAGCAAGCCACTGAGATACAGATGCTTGCACATCAATATCAAAATCGCATTTTAACTGCCACAGCAATGCTATAGCTGCAACACCTTGTACCATTAAGCGAAACAAAAACCAAACATCGCTCAAATCATCCATAAAACTAATTACTGCTAATATGGTCAATCCTATAAACAACCAAATTGGGATTTGATCTCCTGTCCATATTTGATGTACTATATACACCAAATAAGACAAATAAAAAATAAAACCTGCACCTGTAATCACGGGCCTTTTATGCGAACTTCTATTATTAACTCCGGCAAGCAAGCGATATTTTTTCGCTATCGGGAAATATATGTACAAAGACGCAAGTAAAAGGATTACTGTAAACAAATAAATCATTACATTCTTTTTTTAGGGGGATAAAAACGAATTAATCGGCAAAAGTACAAATAAATATCTTATTGAGCGAACAAAATAATGTATAATTTTTCCTTATCTTTGCAATGCATAATAAAGACTCATTTAGTTATGTATAAAAACATATTATCTACTTTTTTTACATTCATAATAAACCCTGCGAAAGCTTGGCAAGATGTTTCAAATAAAGAATCAGGGATTCTTAATTCTAATACATATGCCTATATACTATTAGGACTTACCTCTTTATTTGCGTTTATAGGTTCTGCAATTCATGCTGAAGATTTTAATTGGCAATTAGGTATAAAAGAAGCATCTTTATTATTCATATCTTTGTTTATAGGTATATATCTTTCAACCTTTGTTGTTAGAATCCTGCACGAGCATATTTGTAAAAACCCAATATCATTTAATACAGGTATCGAATTTACCATATACTCCTTTTCATGTATCTTTCTAATCAATATGGCAGGTGAATTAATTAGAGATATTTTTTATATACAAATTGTTGCTTTGTATACAATTTACATTGTTTGGGAAGGCTCTATTAACTATTTGTCAGTCCCAAACAATAAGCGCACACTATTTGTAGTTTGCACATCAGGAACCATTATTTTATCGCCTATTCTTATAAGATATTTAATGGTATTACTTATGCCAGGAATGGAGTAAAAATATGGATTCAAAGATTTACATAAAAAACAAACGTGCATCTTTCGATTATGAGCTACTTGATAAATACACTGCGGGCATTGTACTTGTAGGTACAGAAATAAAGTCTATTCGTATGGGAAAAGCAAGTTTAGTTGATTCATATTGCTATTTTGACAAGGGCGAATTATGGATTAAAAGTATGAATATCACTGCATATTTTTATGGTTCATATAATAATCACAATCCACAAAGAGACCGCAAATTATTGTTGTCAAAAAAAGAACTAAGAAAATTAGAAAGAGGAGTAAAAGATCCGGGGGTTTCAATTATACCTACGGCATTATTTATCAATGAAAAAGGACTGGCAAAAGTTAACATTGCCTTAGCAAAGGGCAAAAAAGAATACGACAAACGTCAGTCTATTAAGGAAAATGAAGACAAACGCAAAATGGCGCAAGCTTCACAACATAGTTATTAAATAAGGCAAAATATTATTTTAAAAACCTAAACTTATCATGAAAATTATAATTGCCGGAGCCGGTGATGTAGGAACTCATCTTGCCAAAATGCTTTCTAAGGAAAGCCACACAATAGTATTATTAGATGAAAAAGCCGAGAAAATAAAGGCTTTGGAGAATAATTATGACATTCTTGCGATTGTAGGTTCGCCTACTTCATTAAAAGATTTACGCGAAGCACAAGTACCTACTGCAGACCTATTTGTTGCAGTTACTCCATACGAAAGTACAAATATAACAGCTTGCTTATTAGCTACCAATCTTGGAGCACAAAAGACACTTGCTCGTATTGATAGCAAAGAATATCTACTTCCAAAAAATAAAGAGTTTTTCAAAAGTATGGGAGTCGATTCTTTGATTTATCCAGAAATGCTTGCTGCGAATGAAATTGTAAATGGATTAAAGAAAGGTTGGGTACGCCAATATGTAGAACTTTCAGATGGTGCTTTAATAGTTTTAGCCACAAAAATAAGAAATAATTCTCCACTCTGCAATGTTCCATTAGAAAAAGCTTTTGAAGGTAATGGACTCGTCCGTATTGTAGTTATTAAAAGAGGAAATATTACAATTATCCCAACAGGTAAAGATTGTGTTCAGAATAATGATATAGCATACTTCATAACTACTAAAGAAGGCGTTGAAGAAGTTCGTATTAAATCAGGCAAAGAAGACTTTGATATCAATAACATAATGTTTGTTGGAGCAAGTCGAATAGGCATAAAAACAATTCAAAATTTACCAAAAGGGAAAGATGTTAAGGTAATTGAGCAGGATATTGACAAAACATACAGAATAATAGAACAGACAAATAATACTTTAGTTATAAATGGGGATGGCAGAGATTTAAGTCTGTTAAAAGAAGAAGATATAGAATCGTTTGATGCTTTTGTTGCATTAACCGGCAATTCGGAAACCAACATACTTGCCTGTTTAACGGCTAAACAATTTGGCGTTAAACGGACAATTGCAGAGGTCGAAAATATGGACTATATACCAATGGCAGAAAGTTTGGATATAGGTTCTATTATAAACAAAAAAATAATTGCTGCAAGCCATATATATCAACTGATCTTAGGTGGCAATGTTTCTGTCAGATGTCTTACATTTGCTAATGTAGAGGTTGTTGAATTAGTGGCAGAAGAAGGTTCATACATCACAACAGATTGTTTAAAAAATTTGAAGTTACCCAAAAATACAACTATTGGAGGTATCGTGAGATATAATAAAGGTATTGTTGCTGTTGGTGATACTAAAATAAAAGCCGGAGACAACGTAACTGTATTTTGCGGTGAGTATACCATACAGAAAATAGAAAAACTATTTAAATAAACGCGCATAAAACTTTATATTATGAAATTATTAGACATAAAAATAGTAATTCGAATAATGAGTTTCTTACTCTTGTTCGAAACTTTCTTTATGCTTATTTCTGCATTTGTATCAATAGCTTACGGAGAGTCGGATTACCAATACATTTTTTATTCCTCGGGAGTGACATTAGGATTCAGTTTACTCGGAATACTTTTAACTCCTAAAATAAAAGTCGAAATGGGTAAACGAGAGGGTTATTTGATTGTAGCGTTAGTTTGGATTGTATTTTCTCTATTCGGTTTACTACCATTTTATTGGAGTGGCTCTATTCCATCATTTACGGATGCTTTTTTCGAAACAATGTCCGGATTCACAACAACCGGAGCAAGTATATTGCCTGAGGTTGAAAAATTATCTTATGGATTACTATTTTGGCGTAGTATCATTCAATGGTTGGGAGGCATGGGTATTATAGTTTTATCATTAGCATTATTACCACTACTTGGTGTCGGTGCTATGCCATTATTTGTTGCAGAAGTTCCGGGCCCTACAAAAGATAAATTACATGCAAAGATTAGTTCAACGGCAAAAATTTTATGGGGGGTGTACTGCGGAATTACACTAATTCAAACATTATGTTTATGGTCTGCAGGTATGAATTTATTTGATTCAGTATGTCATGCATTTACTACTATGGCAACCGGCGGATTCTCAACAAAAAATGCCAGTATCGCATACTGGAATTCTCCTCTTATAGAATACATTATCATATTATTTATGTTTGTTGCAAGTATTAATTTTTCTCTTTATTTCTTTTTACTTAAGGGAAACTTTAGAAAGTTCTTTCACAACGAAGAGTTTAAATATTACACTATCTTCGCATTTGTTTTATCATTAATAGTATTTGTAGCGTTGACTATTAAACATAGTGAAACATTTGGTATAGAAGAAAGAATAAGATACTCATTGTTCAATGTTATATCACTAATGTCAACCACCGGATACGTGAACGTCGATTATATTCAATGGCATCAGTTTATTTGGTTATTTCTTTTAGTGGTAATGTTATTTGGCGGCAGTGCCGGTTCTACAGCGGGCGGTATTAAAACCGTTAGAATCGTTATTTTACTCAAGAACAGCTATTACGAATTTAAAAGATTGATACACCCGAATGCTATTATTCCTGTTAGATTTAACAATGAAGTAATAAAACCACAACTTATTAACAACGTATTGGCATTCTTCTTCTTATATTCTGTTATTACTATAGTTGGCATTTTGTTTTGTGTAGCTTGTGGTATGGGGCTGGTAGAATCAATGGGTACCGTAGTTACTTCTATTGGTAATGTCGGACCAGGCTTAGGAACGGTTGGACCCGTATCAAACTTTGGAGCAATTCCAATGGCATGTAAATGGTGTGCGTCTGCATTAATGCTAATAGGTCGTCTTGAGTTATTTACCGTACTAATGGTATTTACACATGCATTCTGGAAAAAATGACAAACAAATCCTCTGAAAACAGAATATATGAGGCAGAGCAATTAGAGGGGAAAGCAATAGCTACCATAAAAATTCCAAGTTGGGCCGTAATTGACAATATTAAATATCCTAAACGTTTGTCAATGGAGCAATGCTCGTCAGAATACACGGCAAAATACAAAGCAAATATTGTTCATGGGTATTCATTTACAGACTTAACAGGGGGATTGGGAGTTGATTTCGCTTTTATGAGTCAATCATTTAAAAAAGCAACTTACAACGAGTATAATACAGATTTATTTAATATTGCAACTCATAATTTCAAGGTATTGCAACTCAATAATGTGCAAACTGTTAATTATGATGCAATGGAATACCTAAATTCAATACAAAAACAAGATTGTATTTACATAGACCCGGCAAGACGTAGTAAATCAGGTGGAAAGATGGTACTTTTAGAAGATTGTGAGCCTGATTTAACGAAAATAAAAGATAAATTATTGAGCAAATGTGATACTCTTATAGTTAAATTATCTCCAATGCTTGACATGGATGCAGCGCTCAAGAATCTACCTGAAACATCAGATATACATGTTATATCAATAAAAAACGAGTGCAAAGAATTAATTTTCGTATTACAAACAAACAATGAGCATGCATCAACTCAAATTCATTGTGTAAATATTCTCGAAAAACCATGTTTTACATTCACAAAAGACGAAGAAAAAAATGCACAATCTTTTTTTTCAATGCCTTTAAAATATCTATACGAGCCGAATTCAAGCATACTGAAAGCCGGGGCATTTAAAATGGTAGGTATAAAATATAATGCATATAAATTACACATAAACAGCCATCTATACACATCAAAAGAACTTATAGATTCGTTTCCTGGTCGCTGTTTTGAAATAATGGAAATTTGTAGCGCACATAAAAACAAATTAAAACATATACAAAAAGCTAATCTTGCAATTAGAAATTTTCCTTCATCGGTTGATGAACTTCAAAAAAAGATTGGAATAAAAGATGGTGGCGAATTGTATCTATTTGCAACGACCATATTAGATGGTTCAAAAAACATTTTGGTTTGTAAAAAAGTAAATAAAAATGATATATCCGAAGCACTTTGAACAGAAAATAGGGTTCGATAAGATCAGACTACTTATAAAAAATCACTGCATAAGTGATTTAGGAAAAGAGATTGTTGATGAAATAGAGTTCTCTGCAAACTTCGATTCTGTTGCACTTAGCATGCAACAAACAGCAGAATTTATACTCATTATTGACGAAGGAGATGCTTTCCCGATTGATGGATATTTTGATGTTCGCAGTTATCTTAAACGCATAAAAATTGAAGGGACTTTTTTAACTGAATCAGAACTATTTGAGTTTAAACGTTCTCTTTTTACAATAAAAAACATCATTAACTTCCTCGAATTAAAGGATGCAGTAATTTATAAAAATCTTAAAGATTTAACTATCAATATTAATTACGCAATTGATGTTCAAAGGTATATCGATAACATCCTGGATAAATTTGGAAGGATTAAAGACAACGCATCACCCGAACTAACTAAAATTCGTAGAAGTAAAAACA
>MWBK01000253.1 GCA_002069025.1 Bacteroidetes bacterium ADurb.Bin302
GGAGAAACAGCTGATACATTAGCTGCTATAGAACTAGCAAAAAGTAAAGGAGCTTTTATTTATGGAATTTGCAATGCTGTAGGATCTTCTATTCCTCGTGCAACACATACAGGTTCATATATCCATGTAGGACCAGAAATAGGTGTTGCGTCCACAAAAGCATTTACCGGACAAGTTACAGTACTCACTATGTTAGCTTTAACTCTTGCAAAAGAAAAAGGTACGATAACTCAAAATGATTTTTTGAGCATAGTAAAAGAGTTAAATATGATTCCGGAAAAGATGAAAAAGGTACTGGAATTAAATTCTAAAATAGCCGAGCTCTCTAAAATATTTACTTATGCTCACAACTTTATCTATTTAGGTCGTGGCTACAGTTACCCGGTAGCTCTAGAAGGGGCACTGAAGTTAAAAGAGATTTCATACATTCATGCAGAAGGGTATCCCGCTGCCGAAATGAAACATGGTCCGATAGCTTTGATAGATGCTGAAATGCCAGTTGTTGTAATAGCAACACATAATGGACTTTATGAGAAAGTACTGAGTAATATTCAAGAAATAAAAGCAAGAAAAGGAAAAGTAATTGCTTTAGTAACCGAAGGCGATACATACATAAGCAATATAGCAGATTATTGTATTGAATTACCGGAAACTATAGAATGCCTTGATCCGTTGATAACAACAGTACCATTGCAATTATTGGCCTATCATATAGCCGTTTGTAAAGGTATGGATGTTGATCAACCTCGTAATTTAGCTAAATCTGTTACAGTAGAATAATATTGTTTTTTAAATATTAAGATGGAAGAATTGAAACATGAATGTGGCGTAGCCATGATTCGTTTACTCAAACCTTTGGAGTACTATCAGAAAAAGTATGGTACGTGGATGTATGCACTTAATAAGTTATACTTATTAATGGAAAAACAACATAATCGTGGACAAGAAGGGGCCGGCTTAGCTTGTGTAAAACTTCAAGCCAATCCAGGTGAGGAATATATGTTCCGTGAACGTGCCTTAGGTTCCGGAGCCATTACTGAAATTTTTGGTAACATACAAAATTACTTTAAAGAAGCACCATCTGATCGATTATCTGATGTCAATTTTGCCAAGTGTTGCTTACCATTTGCCGGTGAAGTGTACATGGGACATTTGAGATATAGCACGACTGGAAAATCGGGTATTACTTATGTACACCCTTTCTTAAGAAGGAATAACTGGAGAGCAAAAAATCTGGCATTATGTGGTAATTTTAATATGACCAATGTTGATGAGATTTTTACTAAAATAACAACTATCGGACAGCATCCAAGAAAGTATTCAGATACTTACATTATGCTTGAGCAGGTGGGGCATAGATTAGACAGAGAGGTTGAACGTCTGTATCGTGAATGTGAAGATGAAGGATTGCAGGGTATGGAAATTACCCATCAAATAGAAGAGAAAATCGATTTGTCAAATGTACTTAAAACATCTACGAAAGAGTGGGATGGGGGATATGTGGTATGCGGTATCACAGGAAGTGGAGAAGCATTTGCGGTCAGGGATCCTTGGGGTATACGTCCGGCCTTTTGGTATATGGATGATGAAGTTGCAGTATTAGCTTCAGAACGCCCTGTTATTCAAACGGCATTTAATGTTCCTGCTGAATCTATTAAAGAATTAAAGCCTGGTGAAGCTGCAATTTGGAATAAAGCCGGCAAGATGCGCTTAACGCAAATCAACACTCCTAAAAATATTAAACCTTGCTCTTTTGAAAGAATTTATTTTTCTCGTGGTAGTGATATTGATATTTACAAAGAGAGAAAAAGACTGGGTGAAAAATTAGTTGAGCCAATTCTTAAAACTATCAATTACGATATAGAACACACTGTGTTCTCATTTATCCCAAATACTGCTGAGGTAGCTTTTTATGGTTTATTGGAAGGTTTTGATAATTATCTCAATGAACAAAAGGTTAAACGTATTGAAGAATTAGGTCATAAACCCAATCATGACGAACTAGAAAAAATTCTTTCTATGAGGATTAGGAGCGAAAAGGTGGCCATTAAAGATATTAAACTTAGAACTTTTATAGCTGAAGGTAATAGTAGAAATGACTTAGCAGCTCACGTATACGACATTACCTATGGAAGCTTAAAACCGTACGAAGATAATTTAGTAGTCATAGACGACAGTATTGTTCGAGGTACTACGCTCAAACAAAGTATTATTGGCATATTAGATCGTTTACATCCTAAAAAAATAGTCATAGTATCTTCTTCTCCCCAAGTACGGTATCCTGATTATTATGGTATTGACATGGCTAGAATGAATGAGTTTATTGCATTTAGAGCTGCAATTGAACTGCTTAAAGAAAGAGAAATGAGAGACGTTATTGAACGAGCATATAACAAAGCTAAAGAACAGGTTAACGTAGAAAAAGAAAAAATGGTTAACTATGTGAAAGATATATATGCTCCATTCACTGACGAAGAGATATCTGAAAAAATGGTAGAATTGCTAACTCCCAAAGGGACTAAGGCCAAAGTTGAGATTGTATACCAACATATTGAAGGACTACATGAAGCTTGTCCGAATCACAAAGGTGATTGGTACTTTACAGGAGATTATCCCACTCCAGGAGGTGTGAAGTTGGTTAACCAAGCCTTTATTGATTATATAGAACAAGTTTATCAATTTTAATGTTTAAACTATAATTTAGTATATAGATAGAGTGACTGCAATGCAACAAAGAAAAGTAACATTAATCCTTGACGACGGGAGCTGTTTTCACGGCAAGTCGTTTGGTTATGAAAAGCCGGTAGCTGGTGAGGTTGTCTTTAACACTGCTATGACAGGTTATCCGGAGAGTTTAACAGATCCTTCTTATGCCGGACAGCTTATGACTCTCACTTATCCGTTAGTGGGTAACTATGGAGTTCCGCCGTTTACTTTTGAATCAAACGGATTAGCCACTTTGATGGAAAGTGAAAGAATTCATGCTGAAGCAATTATTGTTAGTGATTATTCTTATGAATTTAGTCACTGGAACGCTAAAGAAAGTTTAGCAGACTGGCTTAAACGCGAAAAAGTACCAGGTATTACCGGTATTGATACTCGTGAGCTAACTAAAGTATTAAGAGAACATGGCGTTATGATGGGCAAAATCATCTTTGATGACGATGCGGAGAACACAATAGAAGCAACTTATAGTGGTGTTAACTACGTCGACCAAGTTTCATGTAAAGAGATTATCAGATACAATGAAGGAACTGATAAGAAAAAAGTAGTACTTGTAGACTGTGGAGTAAAAACAAATATAATTAGATGTTTACTTAAACGTGATGTTGAAGTTATCAGAGTTCCATGGAACTATGATTTTACAAATCTTCAATATGACGGATTGTTTATCAGTAACGGTCCTGGTGATCCAGATACCTGTGATGCTGCTGTTCAAAATATCAGAAAAGCAATGCAAAACCAGAACTTACCTATTTTCGGTATATGCATGGGAAACCAATTGCTATCAAAAGCGGGAGGAGCATCAATTTATAAATTAAAATATGGACATAGAAGTCACAATCAACCTGTGAGAATGGTAGGTACTAATCGTTGTTTCATCACAAGCCAGAATCATGGTTACGCAGTTGATAACAATACCTTAACTACTGATTGGGAACCATTATTTATAAATATGAATGATGGATCAAATGAGGGTATCAAACATAAAAAGAACCCTTGGTTCTCTGCACAGTTCCATCCAGAGGCGGCCAGTGGACCGACTGATACGGAATTTTTATTTGATGAGTTTGTTGCACTTCTAAAATAACAGAATAATGAGAAAAGATATAAAGAAAGTTTTGCTGCTAGGTTCTGGTGCCCTTAAAATTGGAGAAGCCGGTGAGTTTGATTATTCAGGCTCGCAAGCCTTAAAAGCCTTAAAAGAAGAAGGTATTGAGACTATTCTTATTAATCCTAACATAGCAACCGTACAAACGAGTGAAGGCGTAGCTGATCAAATATACTTTTTACCTGTCACTCCTTACTTTGTAGAAAAGGTCATTCAGAAAGAAAAGCCGCAAGGAGTTTTACTTGCTTTTGGTGGACAGACAGCATTAAATTGTGGAGTGGAACTTTATAAATCAGGCGTACTTGAAAAATATGATTTAGAAGTGCTAGGTACTCCTGTACAAGCAATTATAGATACTGAAGATCGTGAACTCTTTGTTAGAAAGCTCGATGAGATTAATGTTAAGACTATTAAGAGTGAAGCCGTAAAGAATATACCCGATGCTCGAAGAGCTGCTAAGGAATTAGGTTATCCGGTTATCATTCGTGCTGCTTATGCTTTAGGAGGATTAGGATCCGGATTCTGTGATAATGAAGAAGAACTCGATAAAATTGCTGAAAAGGCATTTTCATTTTCTCCTCAAGTATTAGTAGAGAAAAGTCTTAAAGGTTGGAAAGAAGTTGAATACGAAGTAGTAAGAGACTGTTATGATAACTGTATTACAGTTTGTAACATGGAGAACTTTGACCCATTGGGTATTCATACAGGAGAATCTATAGTAATCGCTCCATCACAGACATTAACTAATGCCGAATATCACAAATTGCGCGAATTGGCTATTCGTATTATTCGTCACATTGGAATTGTTGGTGAGTGTAATGTACAATACGCTTTTGATCCTGAATCGGAAGATTATCGCGTCATTGAAGTAAATGCAAGATTGAGCCGTTCTTCTGCTTTAGCATCTAAAGCAACAGGTTACCCATTAGCTTTTGTCGCTGCCAAATTAGGATTGGGTTACGGTCTTTTTGATCTTAAAAATTCAGTAACTAAAACCACATCAGCTTTCTTTGAACCTGCACTTGATTATGTAGTCTGTAAGATACCTCGCTGGGATTTAGGTAAATTTCATGGTGTTGATAGAGAATTAGGCTCTTCAATGAAATCAGTAGGTGAAGTAATGGCTATTGGTAGAACATTTGAGGAAGCCATTCAAAAGGGTCTTCGAATGATTGGACAAGGTATGCATGGATTCGTTGGTAATAAAGAATTGGTAATTGAAGATATTGACAAATCTTTAAGAGAGCCAACAGACAAACGAATCTTTGTGATATCAGAAGCATTTAGAGCCGGATATACCATTGATCAAATTCGCGAGCTTACCAAAATAGATAAGTGGTTCCTTGATAAATTGATGAATATCTATCAGACTTCGAAAGAATTAAATAAATGGGGGAATAATAACAAACAAATAGCATCTCTTTCATCTGATCTTCTGATGAAAGCCAAGAAACAAGGATTTTCTGATTTCCAAATAGCTCGTGCTATAGGTTTTGACGGTGATATGGAAGAAGGAATACTTTCTGTCAGAAATTATAGAAAAAGCATTGGCATTGTGCCTGTTGTTAAACAAATAGATACGTTAGCAGCTGAATATCCTGCACAGACTAATTATTTATATCTTACGTATAATGGTGTAACTAATGACGTTAAATACTTAGGCGATCACAGATCAATAGTAGTTTTGGGATCAGGTGCTTATCGTATCGGCTCATCTGTTGAATTTGACTGGTGTGGTGTGCAAGCATTAAATACAATCCGTCAAGAAGGGTTCCGTAGTGTTATGATCAACTACAATCCGGAAACCGTTTCTACGGACTATGATATGTGCGATAGACTTTACTTCGATGAGTTGACTTTTGAAAGAGTAATGGATATTCTTGAATTAGAGAATCCTCATGGAGTCATTGTTTCTACAGGAGGGCAGATACCCAATAATCTAGCCATGCGATTGGACGAACAAAAAATCAACATTCTTGGAACAACAGCCACAAGCATTGATAATGCAGAAGACAGAGAAAAATTCTCTGCTATGCTGGACCGTATAGGGGTTGATCAACCACGTTGGAGGGAATTAACTTCACTTGAAGATATTAATTCATTCGTGGGTGAAGTTGGTTTTCCTGTGCTAGTAAGGCCTTCTTACGTACTATCTGGAGCTGCAATGAATGTTTGTTCAAACGATGAAGAACTCGAACGGTTTTTAAAACTTGCCGCTAATGTAAGTAAAAAGCATCCCGTTGTTGTAAGTCAGTTTATAGAACACGCCAAAGAGGTGGAAATGGATGCTGTAGCCAAAAATGGCGAGATAATAGCTTATGCAATCAGCGAGCATATCGAATTTGCTGGTGTACATAGTGGAGACGCCACTATTCAATTTCCTCCTCAAAAACTATATGTTGAAACAGTAAGACGCATCAAACGTATCAGCCGGGAAATTGCTAAAGAGCTTAATATCTCTGGACCTTTTAATATTCAATTTCTAGCTAAGGAAAATGATATTAAAGTAATTGAATGCAATTTACGTGCATCTAGAAGCTTTCCATTTGTAAGTAAAGTTTTGAAAATTAATTTCATAGAGTTGGCTACCAAAGTTATGTTGGGTCTTCCTGTTGAGAAACCATCAAAAAACTTATTTGAGCTTGATTATGTTGGAATTAAGGCTTCTCAGTTCTCCTTTAACCGCTTGCAAAAAGCTGACCCTGTTTTGGGAGTTGATATGGCTTCAACAGGAGAAGTAGGGTGCATCGGGTCTGACACTTCAAGTGCAGTACTTCAAGCCATGTTATCTGTGGGGCACAGAATACCTAAAAAGAATATTCTGTTATCAACGGGAACCCCGAAACAAAAAGCAGACATGATTGATGCGGCCAGACTTTTGGCTAACAAAGGATATAAAATATATGCGACAGGAGGAACACATAAATACCTTACTGAAAATAATATTGAAAGTACATTAGTCTACTGGCCTAGTGAATCAGGAAAGCCACAAGCTCTTGATATGCTACATAAAAAAGAACTCGACATGGTTGTTAATGTTCCAAAAAATCTAACAGCAGGAGAACTTGATAATGGGTATAAAATAAGGCGAGCTGCGATAGATTTGAATATTCCGCTTATAACCAATGCACGTTTAGCAAGTTCATTTATCAATGCTTTTTGCACAATGAGCATAGATGACATAGCAATTAAGAGTTGGGAAGAATATAAATAATCAATCTATAAGTTTTTTCAATCCCAAAAAAGGAGGAATGCAGATTTATAATAGCATTCCTCCTTTTTAATTGAATAATAGCTTTGTACAAGATTATATAAAGTCCAATTCTAGGCATTTTGTTTTTTTTTATTAAAATAACTCTTTTAGCTAGAATAAGTAACATAGAGTTTTGCTAATTTTAAAGAAACGTTTAAATTTGTAGAAGTGTAGTTTACACAATTCTAATTTGAACAGTTAACAAAGTGCAAAATTACAATACCATGAAAATAACTCCGTCTGAATATAAGATACTTATTGTAGATGATGTAACATCTAATGTTTTGCTATTGAAGGTATTACTGACAAACGAAAAATTCAATGTCATTACTGCCAGCAGCGGCAAACAAGCACTTGAACTTGTTGAAAATGACCGTCCCGATTTAGTCTTGCTAGATGTGATGATGCCAGAAATGAATGGATTTGAGGTTGCACAAATATTAAAGCAAAAAACTGAAACATCAGAGATCCCCATAATATTTTTAACCGC
>MWBK01000254.1 GCA_002069025.1 Bacteroidetes bacterium ADurb.Bin302
CGTATAGTTATTTAAGACAGAGATTAAATATCCTAAGCAGTTCAGTTTTTTTGTTGATAATTATTGTAATTAGTTAAAACTAGGCTTAATATCAAAAAATATGGACAGCAAGCCAATTTGAGAAATTTGAGTAAAAAAAACGTAACATATATAATCTATTGGTATAAGCCTTATTTTTTTATCTTCAACGCATAAGAGAATTATAGAAGCAGGAAATGTACGAAAAATGGATGAAACTAACGTTATTTTTCTATGCATGGGTAATTCAGCAAGAAGCCAGATAGCAGAAGCGTTATTAAGAGAATATGCTGGAGATCACTTTAAGGTTTATAGTGCTGGTTTTTCACCTAAACCGGTTAATCCATATGTAATTAAGGTAATGAAAGAAATTGGAGTAGATATAAGTACACAGAACTCAAAAGATGTAAAAGAATATCTAGGCAAAGTACATTTTGGCATAATAATTACTGTCTGCGCTAAAGCGGAAAAAACATGTCCGACAATGCCAGGCATAGCTAATAGGTTATTTTGGCCTTTTGAAGACCCTGCAGAAACACAAGGAACTGAAGAAGAAAAAATTGCAAAATTTAGAGACATTAGAGAACAAATAGATCAAAAAATAAAGAAGTGGCTAAATGAAAGAGGCATTAAAAAATGAGTGCGTAGTTACATAAAATAATGGGAAAAATAATTACTGTAATGGATGCACAATTTTGACATTAACCGATCGTGAGAATAAAAATATTGTTGTTAAGGACATCCGAGAAAGATACACTACTGAGCGAACCATAAAGAATGGTATTAGGGTTATTTTTAGACCTATTGAGTCAACAGACAAAGCTGGGTATTACGAGTTTTTTAAATCTCTATCGCAAGAAAGTGTACACATGAGATTTTTTGAGATAATGAAAGACTTATCTGAGGAAGCACTTGAAAACTGCTGCACTTTAGATTACAATCAGGAAATTGCAATTGTTGCCTTATCTCAGATTGAAAGAAAAATTATTGGAGTTGCTAGGTTAATTTTTGATCATTCTCACAATAGAGGAGAATTTGCGCTTATAGTAGCTGATACTTGGCAAGGTTTGGGGTTAGGAGCAGAACTTTTAAAATATACAATACAAATTGCTAAAGATCATAAATTTAAAGAGATTTATTACTTTGTCACTAGCGATAATTACAAAATGATTCAACTCTCCAATAAGATGGGATTTAAAGTAAGATCAGAAGATGAAGATACTTTAGAAATGAGCTTACAATTATCATAAACCAGAAGGCGTTAATCTCAGATGATCATTCTGTGAGAACGTTAAAATAATTATGCAGTGTAATTTTAAAAATGGCAGAATATGTGAATATTTTTATAACTTAACAATTTAGCTTCTTATACAGTATTGTGTAAAAAGATATTACGTGTTAATTTGGGTATGGTAAATCTGTTGGGATTAAGGCATCTAAGTGAGCATGTGCTTTTATAGAGGATAACTGTAAAGCAGACACATAGTGCATAGAGAAATCAGCTTCAAAAGTCATTTGTGAAGCATTTTGAATATTTCTCATTATGAAGTCTATTCTTACGCTTCCACTTTTGCCATAAGAGCCTATGTCTTTTAAAACTATTTCGTATACCGGACCATGTTGGTTTTTATAAGAAAAACTGTAAGGGATACTTGATATCCCAGGATAGTCTGTTTGCATGTAGATAGTTGTTCCGCTTGCCACCCTAAATCTAAAAGTAACAGAGTCAATCTCCACATCAGGGGAATGCTGCCATTCTACTCTCATTGGCTGATAGTTTGAGTTAGGCTGAGCATGCTCAACTCTGAAGTATAAATCTGCTATTTTATTACTCCCATCTAATGCGATACCATAATAACCTATGCCATCTTTTGAAAATTCACTGAAATATACATCTTTAGAAGTTACATAATTCTCTGTTACCGATAAAAGTACCAATAGACAAGTAAATGCAGTCAGAATAGCTAGTGCAGCTATAAGCTGATTTTTCATTTTTGCATGCCTACTATATAAAATTTTAATTACTTGGCAGATTATAACTTTTTAGGCGACTAATTATTTAATATTCTGTTGACAATTGATAAAAATATAATTACTAAATAAGTCATTTAGGTACACAATGCAAGTTTTTGCATAGCAATTCACATTAGTACATAATTGTAATTTAAGGTGCCTTGTGTAGTTAAAGTATTTTATAATTATTTTTGAAATTTTACTTTGTTACAAAACAGGCCATAGTCCTTAAAAAGACAGATAAGTAAAAATATATTTGTTTGATTTGTCAATCTGTAATCTGAGCAAACAATGATTAATTTTAATTTTATGTACTAAAAAAAGTGGTTAGAGTATTGATAAAGAATAGAATTTAGTCGAGTTGTTTTCCACAATTCGGACAGAATTTTACATTATCTGTTACTGTTCGTCCGCATTGTGTACAGAATCGGCTAGCTGGTTGTTGGTAGGTTGGCGGTGGTGGTGCTTGTTGATATTGCTGTGGTACATATCCTTGTTGCGTGATAGTTTTTGGTCTAGTGAAGTAGTATAATATTGCAGCAGGCCAGCAAACAACTACTAGAATTATTAGTATTGCAAGGCTATATTGTCTTGTTTCTACTGTCATTTTTCATTCCCGTATAGCAAGCTAGTGAGCAAAGTGAAGATTTAAGCATTGCTAAACTCTTAAAAAACACTATACATGCAGAGTTATTTGGTGCCAATAAAATAATGAGATCACAAAATTTTTTAATTTTCAAAAAGTCTAAGATTCTATAGGAGAATTACTTTTAGAGTGAGTTAATTCATTAAGGTAGGAATCTAAACATTTAGTCTTAGCAGCAATTAGATATATTGAAAAGATATAGAGCGCAAACGCGCCTAAAGCTAATAAAAATATTATGTATAACCCGGTTAATAGTGAAAGCAATATTAAACCTTGGGATATTCCTAATAGAAAACCGGAAAATATGCGTATCTTGTTTGTACTTTCTCTTAATTTGGCACTTTGTGTGAACCAGTCAGTGGTAGCTACTAATGGTAAAATAGCTATAAGAGGAAAATAAAGGGATACTGGAATTTTTAATCCTAAAACGTTGGCTATTATAATTGAGATTATTCCTATAAAAGTGCCTGTGCATCTGGCGCATAAGTATACATTCTTCTTTTTGATTTGTATATGGATAGTTCTATGTAATCGTTCATGTGGATGATGTGAAAGTAATAAGAATAACAAATAGCGCCAATCTTGTTTTACCATTTTATTTCACTATTACTGCAAATTTAGAGTTATTATTAATTCAGAAAATCCAGTTAACATAATTTGAGCCAGAACATACATCAGCATCATCTATTTTATTTCTAAAAAAGTGTATTAAAAGATTCGCTAACGTAGCTCAATTTATTATTTTACATTGATAATCAAATATTTGAAAATATTTGTGTAAATTTTTAAATATACTATAAGTAAGTGAAGTTAAATGAAAAGTTATATTATTGCGAAGATAAATAATAAATTTAGTTAGAAATTTATGGTTCAGTTGATTTCTAAACTTAGGTCAGTAAAGTATATTCCCATGTAAATAGACTGATATTGGAAAATAAGTGAAATATACTGTTTGTGGAAGTAGGGTTTCTTAGAATACTTAATTTTTGCAAATTACCAAAATAATGGTTTATAGTTTATCTGCAAAGCAAAATGTGAATAAAAACACTATTGCCAACAACGCTTATACGGAATAGTCGTCATACATACTTTGCGCATAGTCGGTAACTTGATTCTATTATTTTGAATATTGATTATTAAATAATGAATTAGGAGTAAGTTGCGTTTGCTGGGGCTTTGGTTGAGTAAACACTTAGGAGAGATTAGAGAAGAGACCCTTGCTGCTACCACTACATTAAGTACTAACTGCCAAAGCCCTCTCAGCCGTTAATTTGATTATTTTTTCCAAAAAAAGGAAAGAGTAGGATATGTTTGGTTTTTTATTGGTTTATTTTCGTTTTCTTAGTACTAGTGCTGCTGCGCCTATGACTGCAATAATAACTACTGCTGCAACAACAATAAGCAAAGTTTCAGTAGAAGTGCTAGCTGGGTTTTCAACGGCTGTTGATGGTGATGCTGTTGGAACTGATGCTGATGATGCTGAGCCTACTACAAGATAGGTTGTTGCAAATGAGTCACCGTATGAGTTTGTGCCTTCAAACGTTGCAGTAATTTGGTATGTGCCTTCATCTGATGGAGTCCATGATATGCCAAAGCTTCCGCCTATGTCGCTGGTTGCTGTTCCGATATCAATAGTTTGTCCGTTTGGTCCTACTGCAGTAATTTTTACTGGTACACCGGTTGCGTCTGTTGGCATTGGTTTTTGTTCATATAGGTATTCCATCCATGCAGTCATGTCTTTATCAGAAATTGCAGCTGTATCTTTAGCGCCTGGCGACTGATCAGTAACAGTTCCACTAATCATAACCGGAACACCAACACTAACACCACACTGAGGAGCCAAAACAGTAGTTTTGCTTGGACCTTTACCAAAAGTATAGATCTGCCCATCAAGAGAATTAAGAGTAGTAAAGTAACCGCTTGAAATAGCACCGTTTCGCAGTTTTCCAGATATGCTCCATAATAACGTTCCATCGTATACATCAAGGCACCAAAGTTGGCCGCCTCTCCATGGAATAGAGTCAGGTGAGTGCTCATCGTTAGTTATGTATAGTTTACCGTCAGCTACGTTAAATCCTGAATACACAGGGAATGTACCGTAAGCATTTTCATAGCCTGCGCTGCCAAAGAAGTAGTCCCAAAGTATTTCGCCTGTTGTTGCATTATATGTGGTTACGTGACCGTCATAGCCTGAAGTGAAAAGCATATCATATGCAATTAAATATGCCCAGTTGAAGCTAGCCCAAGG
>MWBK01000255.1 GCA_002069025.1 Bacteroidetes bacterium ADurb.Bin302
GCTTCTGTTTTATTTATTCTTTTAATGAAATATTATTTAATAGCAGGTGAGGCATCAGGAGATTTACATGGATCTAATTTGATGAAATCTATACGAGTCAACGACCCGGATGCTGAGTTTCGTTATTACGGCGGAGATTTAATGCAGGCGCAAGGAGGCAGTCTAGTGCGTCATTATAGGGATACTGCTGTTATGGGTTTCGTCAGGGTAGTGATGCATGCTAAAACTATATTGAAGAATATTCAACAATGCAAGGAAGATATAAAACTATATCAACCTGACGCTGTTATACTAATTGATTATCCGGGATTTAATCTTCAAATTGCGAGATACGTAAAAGAGAAGCTGTCTATACCTGTCTTTTATTATATTCCTCCCAAAATATGGGCATGGAAAACGTCTAGAGTAAAACTTATTAGAAAATATATTGATAGGGTATATGCAATTTTTCCCTTTGAACCCGGCTTTTATGCAAAATTTGCCTGCGAGGCAGTATATGTAGGTAATCCAACTGTCGAGTCTGTAAGTCGTGCACATACATGTAGTATGGCAGATTTTTTGAAGAAAAATTCACTTCCTGATAAGAAAATTATTGCATTGTTGCCGGGTAGTCGCAAACAAGAAGTTGGCCTAACTATTTCAGTACTTAATGAAATAGATTTTACACAATTCGAGGGGTATCAGTGCGTAATGGCAGCAACATCTGCAGTTGACATGAGAATGTATCAGCCGGCAATTAATAAAGGTATTAGAATCGTTTACGACCAAACCTATGATTTGTTGGCAAACGCCTCAATTGCAATAGTAAATTCCGGAACTGCCACACTAGAAGCGGCACTATTTAATGTTCCGCAAATAGTATGTTATCCTATACGAATTCCAGGTGTTTTATACGATTTTGGAAGAAAATATATGATCAAAATACCCTATATTTCATTAGTGAATATAATCGCAAATAAGCAGGTTGTAAAAGAACTGCTTGCTTATCAATTTTCTGCGAAAAATACCATCTCTGAACTTAAGAAGATTATCCAAAATGATGAATATCGAAATCTTATGATGTCTGATTACAGACAAATTTCATCTAATTTAGGCTCTTCTGTTGCATCAGATATTGCTTCTCATGATATCATATCTACAATAAAAAAACAGAGCTTACAATAATGTAAACTCTGTCAGAATATTTAGTTTGTACTTTTTAGAAACGGATTCCGTATGAAAGTACAATCTGGTTACGTACACTTCTTAAATCAATCGGATCTACAACAAGATCACTTATATAATACATAGAACTCGAAGGGTTCGAAAATTCATAATAATTTGCCATGTTTACTTGGTATACATATGCCAAATCAATAGCATGTCTACCTATACGATAACCAACACCAGCAGTTATATTGTATGAACCATTGTCATTATAGTATTCAAAATCAGTACGTGTATCATTATCATAATACAATCTTGAACCATTAAAAGATTCGCAAGGAGTTGTATATCCACCGCCAATTCTTAAAGATAATGCTTCAATAGGTTTTATTTCAACACCTAAACGAACGGTGTGAGTATCCAACATCTCGCTAAGTATGATATTTTTCATTGTTACATTATCCATACGTGATGATGATTGAATTTCCATTCCCCTATAGTTGGCATATTGATAGTCAATTCCAACGAACCCGAACTTTCCTAGTACAAAACCTAAACCGGCAATGGCTTTCATTGGAGAGTTAACATATGCGCGTTCTCCTTCTTCAGGAGATTGAATACTGTAATTTGCAGAAGTTCCTCCTGTATAAATCTTTGTATAAATGTCGCTATAGTTGTAGCTATTAACAGCAAACCATGTTGGAGTATGAAAAGAAGCACCTATACGTAGCCAATTTATAGGCTTTACGATAAATCCTAATTTGTATGTAAAACCTGTTCCGATGGCTCTATAATAATTATTTAGCTCTATAGTGCTTTGGTCTGCCATACTTTCGTAGTAGGATTGCTTTAAACTATAATCCATGTAATTGCATACAAAACTCATACCCCAATAGAATATATTACTAACATTTCCTCCTAAACTTATGGCGTATTCATCCACAAATCCACGTTCGTTAAAGTAAACATTGTCAGATACGTTTCCTCTTCCAATTTCATCAAAATGTGAAGTGTATGTATTGTCAGAAATGTCGTCAAAAGTATACGAGCAATATCCTAAAATTGAACGCCATGCAATATCAGGATTATTATATGGGTCATAACCTTCAGACGAAACAAGATCTACTTTATCAACACCTTGAGTTGATGCAGCAAGTATCTGACTTATAGAATAGTTTTTATTACGCGAGTATGCAGCATTCCTATCAAAGTTTTTCATGCGGTTGTATGCTACTCCAAAATTAAAATTAACTAAACCTTTTTCTTTCTTTAAATCCCAATAACCAATGTATCCAACATTAGATAAATTGGCAGTTACATATCGTTGTGCATTTCCGGCCATAGTGGTATTTGTCCAATGTGTGTTTAGAGACAAAGTCATTTCAGAACTACGATAAATGCCTATACCACCCGGATTATAAACTAATGTTGATGCATCTCCTCCCAATGCACTCATAGCACCTCCAACTGCCATAAACCTGGCAGTTCCATTTAATTCTGTACTAGAAAACTTAGTTGCATCATAATTATTCATAAAGGGCATACTTTGTGCTAATGCAAGCAAAGTAAATGATAACCCCATTATAGAAACAATAATTCTCTTCATATTAATTAGTTAAATACATTATTGTAATTATCTACCTGCTCCGCCAGAGCTACGACCTCCAGAGCTACGACCTCCACCGCTAAATCCGCCACCTGAACTTCTTCCGCTTCCACTACTAAAACTGCTTCCCGAACTTCTTCCGCTTCCTCCACTGAAACTGCTTCCTGAACTTCTTCCGCTTCCGCTATAGCTACTTCCCGATCTACTGCTACTGCTACCATTGCTGTATCCGCTGGAAGAACGAGATGGTGATGAACTGCGATTATAATCAACATTGCTATTACGTGATGGACTGCCGCTCCCTGAACT
>MWBK01000256.1 GCA_002069025.1 Bacteroidetes bacterium ADurb.Bin302
CAATTTCACTTCGACTTTATAAACTTTCAACTTTATAAACATTCGACTTTATAAACTTTTTACTTGATAAACTTTCAACTGATCATCTGGAAATGGCTGGTGGAAGCCGAGAGTTGAAAGTTAAAAGTTAGAAAGTTGGAAAGTTTGTAAAAGCCGAAAAGGAGAACGGAGGAAAGGAAAAGAAGAGGAACGGGATGATTAATAGGTTTGCCCCGTCAGATTGTAGAGATTTTGGATTTCGTGACTGTCTCCTGTCTCCTGCCTCCTGTCTTTAATATTCAGTCCTTCGCGGTTAGAAAGATGAAACCGCCAAGTTCGCCAAGAGGCGCGGAGATAATGAAATTCCAATTTCCGAATCTCAAATCCCAAATAAATTCCAATTTCCAAATCTCAAAGTACAAACCTTATGTGATAGAAAGAATTTCACGGGGTAGGCAAATTCGAAATCTAAATGGCTAATATTCTAAACGAAAGTATTTTTAAAAAAATTTGCACACCTTGATCTTCCCTCTTAAATGCGAAGCATTTTCAATTGAAGTGTTAATTCGCGTAATTAGTAGATATTAAAGGAATTGAAGTCAATGAATAAAAAAGCACTTATAACTGGTATAACCGGTCAAGACGGCGCATATTTAGCCGAACTATTACTTCATAAAGGCTATAAAATCATTGGATTAAAACGGCGCTCTTCGCTTTTTAACACAGCACGTATAGATCATTTATTCGAAACGGATAATAGAGAAAATCCAAATTTTAAATATGCTTATATGGACTTAACAGATTCATCAAACATTATCAGGTTAATACAGGAATTTGAACCGGATGAAATCTATAACCTTGCGGCGCAATCACATGTAAAAGTTAGTTTTGATACACCAGAATATACCGCAAATGCTGACGGCATTGGTACTTTAAGGCTCTTAGAGGCTATGCGTATATGTAGATTAGAAAAGACAACAAAGTTTTACCAGGCTTCTACATCTGAATTATACGGCAAAGTCCAGGAGACACCACAAAAAGAAACCACCCCTTTTTATCCACGTTCACCTTATGCGGTTGCAAAATTATACGCTTACTGGATCGTTGTAAATTATCGAGAAGCATATGATATACATGCATCAAATGGCATTCTTTTTAATCATGAATCTCCGCTACGAGGAGAGACATTTGTAACGCGAAAAATAACACGTGCTGTTGCCAATATTGCCCTTGGACACCAAAAGAAACTTTTTTTAGGCAACATAAACGCAAAGAGAGATTGGGGGCATGCCAAAGATTATGTTAAAGCTACGTGGCTAATGCTTCAACAAGATAAACCGGACGATTATGTCATTGCGACCGGCAAAGCCACATCTGTTAGAGAATTTTTAATCCGGTGTTTTGACTATATAGGTATTGAAATTGATTTTACAGGCAACGGCATAGATGAAAAAGGACTAATTTCTTCTATTGATGAAGACAAATTTTATAACAAAATTGGAATTAAACCCGATCATCTTAAAGCTGGTCAACAAGTATTAGCAATTGATCCATATTATTACAGACCTACGGAAGTAGATTTGCTCATCGGGGATGCTTCAAAAGCAAGAGAAAAACTTGGCTGGAAACCGGAATACGATCTGGAAATGCTTATTGATGATATGATGAAAAGCGATATTAAATTGATGCAGAAAAACGATTATCTTAAGAAAGGCGGCTTTGTGTTAACACCCAGCATAGAGGATATGTTATGAGCTATAAAGAACTTGATATAAACAGATCAAAGAAAATCCCTGATATTTTAATTATTAAACCTTCGATGCATTGGGACATTAGAGGAAATATTTATACTTCTTATAACAAAGAAATTTATGATGAGTTACTTCCGGTGAACTTATCCTTTATCCATGATAAATTTGCACTATCAAAATATAATGTATTACGTGGGTTACATGGCGATACAAAAACATGGAAATTGGTTTCCTGTGTTCATGGGAAGATATACGAGGTAATTGTTGATATGCGACCAGACTCTCCAACTTATAAAAAATGGGACGCATTTACACTCGATAGTAAGGATTATATACAAATTTTCATTCCCCCTAATTTTGTTAATGGTTATTATGTACAAAGTAAAGAGGCTGTTTTTCATTATAAACTTGCGTATCATGGAAAATACATAGATGCCGGGGAACAAATAACCATTCCGTGGAATGATCCGACATTAAAAATTGACTGGCCCTGCAAGGATCCAATTTTACAAACGAGGGACAAAAAATGATAGATAGAAGAAATAATGCTCTTGCCATTAATGGCGGTAACCCAGTGTCTAAAAATAAAATTGTAATCCATAAACCCTATATTGATGAAGAAGATGTCAAGACTGTTACGGATACAACACGCTCTACATTTGTATCGGGTAATGGACCAGCATGCAGAGAGTTTGAAAAAAGATTGTCTAAATACCTTGGCGTTAAACATGTTTTTTTCACAAATTCCTGTACCACAGCGCTCGATCTGGCTTTTCGAGCAAAAAATTTTAAAACAGGAAGTGAAGTAATTATTCCTAACTTTACCTATACCTCTACTGCACTTGGACCATTACTTAACAATTTGAAAATTCGACTTGCAGATGTATATGCTGAAAATGGGAATATTGATGTTAATAAGATTGAGCCTCTTATAAATGAAAATACAGTGGCTATTGCTCCTGTTGACTATGCCGGGAATCCAGCTGATATGGATGTTATTAATGAAATTGCAAGAAAATTTAATCTATATATCGTTCATGATACTGCCCAATCAATTGGTTCAGAATATAAGGGCAAGAAAACTGGGACACTTGCTGATGTTTCTACTTTTAGTTTTCATGGAACTAAAAATATGACGACCGGCGAAGGTGGAGCATTAGTTACTAATGATGACAATATTGCTGATAGAGTCATCTATATGAGGGAAAAAGGTACTGACAAGCAATCTTTTCTGGTGGATAACAAAGATCGAGGGTATTATGAGTATGTCGATATTGGTAATTCCTATGTGCAATCGAATATATTAGGTGCTTTAGGTATTACTCAACTCGAAAAACTTGACTGGATGAATGGGCATAGAGCAGAAATTGCAGAATATTATATCAAAGAATTGTCAGATTTACCTAATATCAGACTGCCTAAAAATACTGAGGGAGCAAAGACCAACTGGCATATTTTCTATATTTTAGTTCCACCAGAGCATAAATACTGGATAATGGATGCCCTGCGTGCTGAAGGTATTATGGCTAATGTACATTATACCCCTCTCCATAGAAATAAATATTATTCTCATCTCGGGAC
>MWBK01000257.1 GCA_002069025.1 Bacteroidetes bacterium ADurb.Bin302
TTAAGATATAGTTCTATCTGTTTTTCAATTTTATTCCGCTCTTCTTCGGCTATTAGCTCATCGAGTACAGTTGGTCTTACCGAAAATTCCAGTCCGGTCAAATCTGTAGTGTCCATGTTTGATTTCTGTATGTCGAGAATACGGTTTTTAAGTGCTCTGATAAGGTAGAATTTAGGGTTGCTAACTCCCTGAAAAGCTTTGCGATTAAAATATAACTTATAGAAAACGTCTTGAATTGCATCTTTCAGAGTTTCTTTATCAAAACCCCATCCCGTGCCATACGCCATGAGCTGATTTACATAGCGATTATAAATTATTGTAAAAGCGTCATCATTTCCGTTTATGAAACGATCTAGCAAGAACAAATCATCGGTTGGTAACTGATTAAGCTTTTCAGACATACAAAGAATGACGTATATGTTATATTTTTTTGCAAATATATCATAACGTCATTGCATTTATGTGTTATTTACTTTTTTTAATACTATTGTACGGACTTAAGAGGCACATATTCAAGTGTAACAACAGATGGATCCAAATCCAGTATCTGAGTATCCGATGTGGAACATTTCTTTATTACATAATAAAGAAGTAATAGTGTCTTTTTCATAGGAGGTAAATCTACATTCCGAGCTATTCGTTCAACCACTACAAAACGAAAATCACCTTCTATTTTTCGTTCCCGTAAAGACGGGTAGCGGCTTAACAAGTCCACTTCACCTTTTTCCTCAAGCTCTTTACAGATGCGGTGAACAAATTTATCAATGTGTGCTCCTTGTTTGAATCCCGAGTGAATATCTATTCTGAACATCTTGCCCGGTACAAATACTTTAACGTCATACTTAAAGTCATAAGGTTCGTCACTGCGGTGCAAATAAACAAACCAGTATGTATCTGCTCTTTTAGGTTGTTTATTTATGAGCGAATAAGATATTTTGCTTTCCATATCTGTGGGATATTTGGCGCGTGTTACGTAAACCAAATGTGTTGCAAATTTTGGAATGCTTTTATCTTCGCAAATATTTTTTAAACAGTCTATAGTGGGAGCAATTGGTTCGTATTTTGAATAGCGGTTTTTTATTCTTCGTCCGTTGTACCATACGAACATAATTCCGAAAATACATCCTGCAATTAATATGGTAGCCCATCCTCCATGTGTGAATTTAAACAGATTAGCAATGAAAAAACTACTTTCTATCGTAATAAAGAATGCTGTAAGCGGTATACTTATCCAAAGAGTGATGTTTTTGTATTGAAAGTATATGAATAATAACAGCGTAGTCATCAGCATGGTAATTGTGATGGATAAACCGTACGCTGCTTCCATGTTCGATGAAGAGCCAAAACATACAACCATTAGCACACAAAGAGCCATCAGGGCATAATTTACTTGAGGAATAAACATTTGCCCTTTAATGTTAGTTGGATATTTAATTTTAATATTAGGCCATAAGTCAAGTGAGATTGCTTCACTGATGATGGTGAATGACCCACTTATCAGAGCTTGGCTGGCAATAATAGCTGCAAGTGTAGCCATCCCAACTCCTATAAAAGAAAACCATCCCGGCATAATTTCAAAGAAAGGATTCACGTCTGTTGTTACGAGGTTGGGATGTGTGATAATCCATGCTCCTTGCCCCAGATAGTTTAAGATCAGAGTTGATTTTACGTATACCCATGATACCCTGATGTTGTGCAAACCACAATGCCCCAAGTCTGAATATAAAGCCTCGGCACCCGTTGTACAAAGGAATACGGCACCTAGAATAATGAACGCATCGGGAACCTCGATCAGTACTTTTACAGCATAAATAGGATTAAAAGCTTTAATAATCATTGGATAATGGAAAAAAGCTAATAAACCCAATACGCCAATCATGCTGAACCATAAAAACATGATACGACCAAACGGTTTACCTAAACGTGCAGTACCTAAAGGCTGTACCAAGAATATTGCTGCGATGATGATTAACGCGATAGGTACTACCGGTAATGATGGCAATAATCCGTTGAGCCCTTCAACGGCCGAGACCACAGTAATGGCTGGAGTAATAATCCCGTCGGCAAGTAAGGTCGCAGCACCGATGATAGCAATGATGTAGGCCCATCTATACTTTTTTCTCATTAGCGCGAAAAGTGATAAAATGCCTCCTTCTCCTTTGTTATCAGCTCTAAGAGTGACTATTACATATTTTATAGTTGTTTGCAGGGTCAGCGTCCAGATAATACATGAAATTGCTCCGATGATATAATCAGGGTTTGCTTTTAATCCGGAAGGAAGGCCATTGATAATGGCTTTCATCACATAAAGCGGAGAAGTACCTATGTCTCCGTAAACAATACCGATAGCCATAAATATGCCCATAATACCAAAGGGCACTTTGTGCTGCTGTTTCATTTTACTATAATCTCTAATTTTACCTTAATCAAAAACCGCGCAAAAATAGATAAATAAGTGAAACCCAGTTGTTTTCAACGGCTAAATACGTTGCAAGACTTCTAAGATACCTCTTAATAGATACAGATGTTACAAAAATGTTTCATTTCATCGTAGGAATTCGCATATTCGGTTAAAGGTTCGGTGAAAATGTTCGTCTACACTATCGGCTATCGTATCCAGAGCAGGGAAGGGGTCCTCATGTTTATATGGATATGGAAAGTCTAAAATATCTACTTTAATTGGGATGTTTCGCTTTACTCCTTGTAAGGTGTTAATCACTTCGTAGGCCGGCACAACAGTGTCTTTTGCCAGTGTTATAGCCAGAATTTGTTTGCTCATTTGGTTAAAGACGGCTTCACGCGGTTCGGTCAAGCATTTATAATTCAACATTTTGCGGAAATTAACCCCTTCCGGATGCGCATCACTTAAATAATGACGAAGCAATTCGTCTCTGCGCATGTGACTTTCCAGATGCTCTACTACATACGAGTACAAGCTTACGTTTGCTTCACTGTCTAAAATAAATTTAGATACCGGTGACAAACGGTTGAATACGGCGCCTCCACAGAACATGCACAATTTTGATTCAGAAAAATACCCATCTTTGTTCGTCATCATGAGAATTTCAGCCAAAAAGCTACCTATTGAATACGAAAAGAAATCAATAGAAGCGTCTTTTTCGATGGCCGGATGTAGTCCTGCTTTGATTTGTTCCACCAAATCAATAACATCATAGTATGTTTGTAAGCCTGACCAGATAAAACGTTGAGGTTTGTTGTGCAGGCGGGTGCTAATTGCTACATTCGAAAGCGTTGAACACAGCACATCAGGGTGTCTTTCTTTTCTTTGTTGGCTGATGGCAAACATTTGCCGGCTGTCACTCCAGCTGAGCGGTGCTCTGTTCATGTGAAATGCGATGGGGAATAGCAATACAGCTTTTCCTGTCTCTTCCACTAACGTTTTAGCCCATGTTAAGTATTTGGCCCAGTATTTCTCATTAAAACCATGAAATAACAAAATTACATGGTTTACCTTGTTATCACCTTTCGGACGGAACAAGTGATAACGGAATTTGATGTTTTCCATGATTTCCGCATCACACTTGTTTATCATGGATTGTATAATATCCGGTTCATAATCAGGATCGGCAGCCATACAATACTCATAAGAACCTTGATTGCCGGCTCCCCCTGGTAGGAGAAATCGATAGGCCGATTCAAAGTTGTAGTTTTGCACGATAATCTTTTCGTCAATTACAATTTCCTTATTTTCATAGTTGACAATCTTTTTGAGATAGTTATGGAGGTCGATGTATTTCATTGTTACGTCTGATTTAATAATTGTTCAATGCTTAGAACATTGCCAAAGATAAATATAAATGTTTCAGATTGTTATTTAAATCGGGATAAATGGTGTTAAATACCTAAATACAGATTCTATTCAGAATTAGCACCTACTTTTACGTCCTTAAAATATTTATATTGTTTATGAATAAGACTGGTACTTATCAATTTTGTATTATCATTCCGGTATACAATGAAGAGGGAAACATAACTAGATTGGAAAATGAACTAAAAAAGTTTCAGCATATTTCTCCTCTTAAAACATGCATCCTTTTTGTTAATGATAGTTCGATAGATAAAAGCTTAGCGCTGATCAAAGCTGTTTGTGCAGTCAATGAAGGTTTTTTCTACCTTTCATTTAAGCAAAATAGAGGTTTAAGTGCAGCGATTAAAGCCGGAATTGATTATGCTGAATCAAAGTTCATCGGTTATATGGATGCCGATTTGCAGACAACGCCGGAAGATTTTAACCTCCTGTTTCCCTATTTGAACGATTACGAAATGGTCATGGGCATTCGAACTGGCAGGAAAGATTCGTTTATTAAAAACCTTTCTTCCAGAGTGGCCAACGGATTCAGGCGGATGATGACAGGCGATGGTATTAAAGACACGGGTTGTCCTTTGAAAATAATTCGTTCGGATTGTGCCAAACGCATACCCCTGTTTAATGGCATGCATCGTTTCTTGCCGGCATTAGTGCAGTTGCAGAATGGCAAAGTAATGCAGATTCCTGTTCGTCATTTTGAACGAACTGCCGGTCAATCCAAATATCATCTATTTAATAGATTAGTTGGTCCTTTTAAAGATTGTTTTGCTTTCCGGTGGATGAAACATCGGTACATAAATTACACGATTGATTCAAGTAATATTGATATATTGAATGAATAATTATATTGTTTTTGGCATTGGCTTTCTGGCTCAG
>MWBK01000258.1 GCA_002069025.1 Bacteroidetes bacterium ADurb.Bin302
AAGTGACTTTGAATGTATCGCTGACTGGAATAAATTCATAGAGGACAATGCAGAAACATTCAAAAAGATAACAGAAGAATCATGGAGTTATATGCCTGACGATGAGGACTTCAACTATGAATGGATAAACGAGATTGATAAACTTCTTACAGGCTATGGCTCAGAAAAGACATATCATTATCTCACGGATATGTTTACAAAGAACATAAAGGAGGGTTAAGTGTGATAGACTTTAATGAAGATGTGATGTGCTTTTACGAAAAGATGTTTGAGGTACACAAAGAATTAGCTGTTAAGAAAAAGTGTCACGGATGTATTTATTTAGTAAAACGTAAGGGTAATTATGGTTCACACATAAAAACCTGTGGAAAAAATGGCTCAGAATATTATATGGGATAAAGAGAATTGTCCTATGTTCTATCCAAAGCATCCGCAACTTTTGGATAACGATTATACTTTTGAGAAATTTTTAGAAGATATAAGGGAGGATTAAGTATGTTCGTATGGAGAGTTAGGATTAAGGAATATAATAACATAATGTATAACCCTAAGAAAATTGAAACACTATGGTTTCTTGGAATTATTCCGTTGTATATAAGAATAACAGAACTTTACTAATATCTTAAAGGAGGAATAAACATGACTACACAGGATATAAACTGGGCAATCAGGTTCGCAAGACTTTTTAAAGGACATATACTTGCCCTTGATATCGTGGAGTATTTGATTAACAATAATGGAGAATACGTTGGCAGTTACTATACCTTTGCAGAGGAATTGCGAGGGGATAGAAATGCCGCAAGCAATGTCAGAGCCGCTTGTATATGGCTAAAAAACAAGGGAATAGCTTACGCACAGTCCACTAAGGGAAAAGACGATTACAATACAATAATCGTTATGGATGCAAATTGGAGGAATAATATCTAATGTTAAAGAAGTTTGAAAAGATAATTAATAAGGTTATCAATCCAAAGCATGAGCAGACAAAGAAGTTGGTATTCAAGGACGGATTCTATTATGCTACAGACGGATTCAGAGTAGTTCGATTTGGAGTCGAAAATGTAATAGCAGACGCTCCTGTTTTTGAGGAAGGCGAAAATCAATACAATTGTAAGAGAGAGTACGAACAAGCAAACGAAATTGATTATGATTCATTGGAAATTCCCTACACTATAGAGCAGATAAAAGCATGGGCAAAGGAAACTAAAAAGATTCACAAAGGACTGAGAGTTCCGTTTAAGTTAGGAACAACAACAGATAGGATATGGATAGGTATTAATCCAAAGTTCCTTATAGATGCTATGGAAACAACAAAATCAAATATATTATTTGTGCCACATAAGGGAAAAAGATTATTAATGCAAGGTAATGGCTTCGCATGGCTTATAATGCCTGTTATGTTACAAGGATTTGAAAGCGACAAACATATGACAGAAATTCCAATTGAGTGAGGTGTATTGCAATGATTATGAAGTATGTATATCTTCAAAAGAAATGGGATGGATGTGCAAATAACGTGTGGTTAAGCGTAGACTACACAGGAAAGACATACGCAAAATCCATTACTCCCTTTTGTGATATAGATAGACCATACGTGTATGAATTAATACGCAAATCTGATATTGAAAAGATGATAGAAGAACTTACAAGAGTAGGTTTTGCAGAAATCAAATCTTAATTAAATGGAGGAAATTGTATAATGCAGATAGTTAATTATGTAGAGGATAAAAATACATCAGAGTTCTATCCTACACCTGAGAATCTTATTCAGATAATGTGTTCAAAGGTGAATTGGAATTATGTTAATACAGTTCTTGAACCGTCAGTAGGTAAGGGAGATATAGTAAGATACCTTAATCGCAAAACTGACGGAAAGCTTGATATAGACTGCATAGAGATTGACAACAATCTGAGACAGATATTTCTGTATACTTTTTCTGAGGAAAATTCTAATAGACTGCTTGACGAAAAGGAGAAGATAACAAAGCAGTACAATGACTTTGATTCATGGAGTAAAAATTATAAGTATTATAATCAAGAACTTAGACGGTATGTTCCTGTTCCAGAACCAGACAATTCAAGACTGAGAGCGATTGACACAGAACGTAAAGAAGTAAAGGGAGAAAACGTGCATCTTGTTCATGATGATTTTCTTACCTTTACAGCATACAAGCAGTACAATGTTATCATTATGAATCCACCATTCAGTAATGGAGATAAGCATTTGTTAAAGGCATTGGAGATTCAGAAGTATGGAGGACAGATAGTATGCTTACTTAATGCGGAGACTATCAGAAATCCCTACACAGAGACACGCAAAGAACTTATCAAGATACTGAATGATTATAATGCAAATATAGAATATTATAGCGGAGAATTTAATAACGCAGAACGTCAGACAGATGTAGACGTTGCTATGATTTATGTGAATATTCCTATGAGTGTTAATGATAATGATGATTCTATATTCGATAAACTCAAAAAGGAAGAACACTACGAAGAACCTACGGCAGAAGAAATAACTGCACTTGATGTTACAGATTATTTAAAGTCAGTTGTTAATAAATACAACGTAGAAATCAAATCGGGAATTGAACTTATTAATTCCTTTGAACGAATGAAACCTTATCTTTTAGATTCTTTTGACACAGAAGATAGATACCACACACCTATTATACAGCTTACAGATGGCTATGGAAAAGACAAGATGACTATTAATAAATATGTCAAGGCAGTTCGATATAAGTATTGGAGAGCATTGTTTTCAAATCCAAAGTTTACAGGAAATCTTACAAGTAAATTACAGGAACAGTACAGGACGAAGGTAGAGACATTTTCGGAGTATGACTTTTCTGAATTTAATATCAAGAATCTACTTGTGGAAATGAAAAGCAAAGTAAAAACAGGCATTGAGGATGAGATTGAAAAGATGTTTGATAAAATGACTGTTGATTATGCTTGTTCAGATAACTCTAAATACCTTTATAACGCATGGAAAACTAACATTGGTCACAAGATTGGCAAGAAGGTTATTATGCCGTTCTATGGTCTTTATGATTCAATCTTTGGTCACTTGGATTTATACAAGTTAAATGAAAGACTTTCCGACATAGAGCGTATTCTCAATTACTTTGATGGAAACATGACCGCTGACGTAGATATTTACAGTACAGTGAAGGAGTACGTAGACAAGGGAGTTACAAAGAACATTCCTCTTAAATACTTTACCATCAATCTGTACTTAAAGGGTAGTGTTCATATAACTTTCAACTGTCCAGAACTAATTCAGAAATATAATATCTATGTAGGAAAGAATCGTGGATGGCTACCCTTTGATTTTGGTACAAAGACATACAGACAGATGGATGAGGAAGAAAAGAAAGTTGTTGATAGCTTCTCAGGTGAAAGAGAGTATGACAAAATAATAGGTAACAGAAAGTATTATCTTGGTGGAATAAACAACACACAGGCTTTACTAAGCATTAACGCTTAAAACAATATTAATTAAAGGAGAAATGATTATGAAAAAAACAACAATGATTTTATCAGCCATGCTTGCAATAGGTATGGCAACACCAATGACCACACACGCAAGACAGCATGATATGGGGACACTCCGATATGACGTTAATCTTGATGGTAGAGTGGATGGTATTGATGCTTCAATGGTACTTACTGAATATGCGAGTATTTCAGTTGGGAATGAGCGCTCGTTCACATCAACACAGCGTTGGCTTGCAGACACAAATTATGATGGAATGGTTACTGCCGTAGATGCAAGTAATATCCTTACACGATATGCTTATAACAGTTCACACGAAAAGCAGATGCCAGTTGTGACATTGACATTTAATGCGTACTGCATCCCAAAGGGAGAAGTGGGGACGGAAATAAAGCCCATGAACTATGAAGCGTATAACATTGAGGACGTATATCATTTCATCGAATGTTCAAGAGACAGCTATCCAGAAACAGCAAAGTTTGTAATATCTATCAATGAAACTATTTGGGATAAGCCTATAACTCAGAGTGATATACTGTGCAATATGGAAGATTCGTATTAAAAAAAATAAACCCCTCAGTCATTTGACTGAGGGGAATCAGGAACATAAGTTATTAAATCAGATAATTCACAATTAAATATTTCACAGAGTTTGTTAAGGTGTTCTACTCTAATCATTTTGGAATTGTTATTTTCATATTCAGATAAAGTAGGTAATCTAATACCTGATAATTCACTTAACTCTTTTTGGCTCATATTGTCATGCAGTAAACGATGTAGTTTAATATTGAACTTAATCATATAATACCTTCTTTCTGTGCAATATCAACAAAAATATAACATGAAATTTGGATATAATTATTACGCATTTCGTATTGACATAACACGAATTTCGTGTTATAATCTACTTGTAGAAAACTTCACTACACAGTATTATAACACGAATAACCCATAAAGTCAATAGATAGGAGGATAACATGATACATAAATTAAAAGAAAACGAATGTCAGACAATTGATATATCAGACCGATTAGGTAATGACGATATTGATTTCGATGACCTTGTTCCTGATGTAAACATACAGGACGGAGACTATCAGAGAATCAAGGAACTTGAA
>MWBK01000259.1 GCA_002069025.1 Bacteroidetes bacterium ADurb.Bin302
CCTGATTCAAAAACTTCGTCCAATATTGACGTGATTGGGGAAGAGGAGCTTGATCAACTATAAAGCAAGTTATATAGGCACCACCTTCTTTGTCTCTCTTTGCCAATTCGCGCATACCATTATTAGTTTCTATTGAAATTGAGCCGAATTGTTCTCTCATTTCCAACATCATTGCATCAAAGGTCTTATTAGTCAATTGTTTGTAGAAATGGATAGATGGAAAGTCAATATAAATTGATAATGATATAAGATATTCCCAAGAAGCATGATGAGCAGAGAACATGAATAATCTATCACCTGCAGCTAAAGATGCTTTTATTTCGTCAATATTTGTAAACTTGAAATGTTTTTGTATTTCAGGAACACTTATATGAAACAATTTTATTGTCTCAACAAACAAATCACAAAAATGATGGTAAAATTTCTTTTCAAGTTTTATAATTGACTTGAGATCTTTCTCAGGAAATGAATTGACTAAATTCTTACGAACAACCTTACGTCTGTATCTTGCTATATAATAAACAATTACATAAAAAAAATCAGAAAGCGCGAAAAGTACACACCAAGGTAATCTAGCAATTAAAGAGAATAATGTTTTCATTCAAACAAACCTATTGATTTAGAATACTTGTTTTCTGCATCTAATAATGCTGTTACATTTTCTGCAGTAAACTTATCCATTCCATCTTTTTTAGACTCTTTGATAATTTTAGATATCAATTCGTCCTCATCTACAATGAACTTTTCATCCATTTCATACATCAAGTCTAAAAAATATTGAATATCGTCATCCTCAAAAAAAGATTGATAATCTGAAGATATATTTTTTAGAATAAAAGCGATGGCATCATCGTCATCGTAAGCTGATAGATTTTTTTCTGATGACATAAGTCTAATTTTATATTGTTACTAATATGCAAAAGTACAAAATAAACAGTAACTTTGCCACTTCTTTACTATAAAATAAAAAGTAAAACATGTCTATACATCAAATTGAAGATCAAAGAAAAGTCACTACACATCGTTTGTTAGAAATGAAAATGCGTGGTGAAAAAATCAGTATGCTTACTGCATACGATTATTCAATGGCAACAATAATCGATGAAGCCGGAATGGATGTTATTTTGGTTGGAGATTCTGCATCTAACGTTATTTGTGGAAACGTAACCACTCTACCGATTACATTAAATGAAATGATATTTTTAGCAAGAGGCGTTGCTCGTGCTGCAAAAAGAGCATTAGTTGTTGTGGATATGCCTTTTGGAACTTGTTCCGGTAATCCTAGAATGTCGCTTGAAGCTGCAATTAGGATTATGAAAGAAACAGGTGCAGATTCATTAAAAATTGAAGGTGGTAAGGAAGTTGTCGAAGATATTAAAAAAATTATTGATGCAGGTATTCCTGTTATGGGTCATCTTGGATTAATGCCTCAATCTATAAATAAATATGGTACATACACTGTAAGAGCAAAAGAAAAGGCAGAAGCTGATAAACTTCTTGAAGATGCCAAACTTCTTGAAGAAGCCGGTTGTTATGGCATAGTACTAGAAAAAATTCCTGCCAAACTTGCTCAAAAAGTTGCACAGTCATTAAGTATACCTGTTATTGGTATAGGTGCAGGTGGTTATGTTGACGGACAAGTTTTAGTAATGCACGATATGTTGGGTATCTCACAAGGTTTTTCACCAAGATTCCTTCGTAGGTATGCTGATATTAACGGGATTGCAACAGCAGCTGTTCAGCAATACATAAAAGACGTAAAAAGTAAAGATTTTCCGAACGAAAGCGAACAATATTAGAAACGATACATTAAATATATATACAAAAAAATGCTTAATAACTTTGATTATTAAGCATTTTTTTACGAGCGTTATCGTTTAATAAATTTCTCAATTTTGCCATTTAGGCGCACATAATAAACACCATCTGATAAGGTAGAAATATCAATGTTAGCAATAGTTTCATCAAATATATTTTTACTTACGATACGACCTGACATATCATATATAATAAGCTCCGTTTGCGTTAAATAATCTGATGTAATTGTTATTTGACTTGTTGCAGGATTAGGGAATATAGAGAATGAAGTTTCGTTAATTTCTGAAACTTCAGTTGCACACAAGTCGAAGTTTCCTTCTTTATCGTTCATATAAACCGCTCCTTCACCGCAAATAAAACTATTACCTTCTATTGATTTTGAAAGCCCGGTCACATTTAATGTTGCATTTACCATAATATCAGGATTTTCTGCAGAACCTTTTCCTTTCTCAATAATCAACTCACTAATAGTAACATTAGTGTTAATAATCGGACGCACCATTCCATTATCAGGTATTACAACAATAGAAGAAGATGTCGGAACCATTCCTTGTTCCCAGTTAGCGCAATCTGTCCAATCTGTAGTACCCTTATTTCCTGTCCATATACTTGCACGAGTATCAGCAATATCTGACATTGTTTCAGTAACAACAGCAGGTGCCTCGTATGTAGCTTTAACCCATGCCTTTTGAGCAATATTATTCGTACTGTTATTCCATATTTTAATTGCGATCCAACCTGCTTGGGTAGGTGTATATGTCAATGTAACATCTTGTGTACCATTTGCTTTTGATAAGGCATTACCATCTAAATCATAAATTGCTAAAGTGATATCATTGTCTTCATCGGCCGGATGCATCACAATACTTAATTCTTTGTCCTTTTCAGCATAAATTTTTCCTACTAAACGTTGTGCTGTAGAATTTTCAGGTAGTGCACCTCCTTGACCAAGTGATTCACAGTGACTATCACCTAAATCATTAGCCATTTCCCACTCTTGAACGGTTATAGCCGATCGATATGGTGTATAGTTTGTTTCTTTGTTTGCAGGGGCCCAAACTGAATAACCCAAGCCGGTACCGGTATTAGTAACTTTAGCACAGAATCTTCCGTCTGCATAGGCAGTACGATTACCTGATACTCCTCCTGAATAATCTTTAAGCTCAACATTTCTGAAGTCTGTATCAATCCATTCTTCCCTATCGCTTGCTCCATTATCAGTTATAGCAATTATCGCATTGCCTGCGCGTTCCACAATTAATAAATCGCCATCTTGCCAACGTACTTTATAATCGCCATATTTAAAATCAAGATTTTGATGACACCATATTAAATTCTTAACTGCATCACGCACAGGTAATTCTTCTTCATTTTTAGGATCGTGAGTCCAACGTTTACCATTCGACAAGTTAAACAAATCCTCCATGTAAACACTAATATTTCCGTCGAGTGCCATGGCTATTGCATAAGCCATACCTAAACGTTTATCGAATGGATCAATATGTCCTCCGGTTTCGTTACCTCCATCCCATCCTATATACTTTCCATCTTCATCAAATTCAGGACGAAATGTATCATGACTATTTACATAATTCAACGAACGATGTACCTTTTGAGTCGCATAATTTTCATACCGCATAGTAAGTTGCGAACCCGGTATATCTGACAAATTTGCGTATCCTCCGCCACTTACTATATTTTTAATAGTTCCGCGCAATGGCACATCGTAAGCGCCCATCAAGAATTCAGAACCGCCATTTGCATATTTTACATCATTGCAATATTGATCTATTCTGCTTTTTCCATCAATAAATTCGCCTACATTAAACATCGCTTCACCACCTGCACACCAGCTTGGCAAAGAATATTTCACATTGTACACAAAATCTTGTTGCGCCCATTCAGGGAAGTGTTTTACTGCATCCCATCTGTATCCATCGACAGCTGTTTGTTTTGTAAACCATATAAGCCAATCTCTTGCTTGATTTCGCATATAATTTGCAGATTGTGTCGGGTTGTATCCAACAGCATTTGAACTTTGCCCGTATGCACCTTCGTAATAACAAATATCGGGCCCCCACCAATCAGAACACCAATCACCGGTATTGCAATCATGTGCTTGATTTGGATGGAAATTAGGCCAATTTTTTGCCCATCGTCCGCTACGGCTCCAATAATCGCTTTCAGAACCATCTGTAGCAGGTGTATCGTATGATACGTATCTGAAATTCTTCCATTTATTATCTCTCGCACCCGGGTCTTCTCCACCATTTCCATCTTTTTCAGAACCCGCTCCGTCAACGTGATTTAAAACGGCATCTTCAATAACCTCTATTCCATTTGCGTGCATCACAGCTATCATTCTCAACACCTCATCTTTAGTACCAAAACGAGTAGTATTTGATCCTTTCTGATACTTATCTCCCAAATCATAATGGTCAAATGGAGAATATCCTACAGAACCTGAATGTGGGTTTTTGAAAAATGGAGGTACCCAAACCGCATTGATGTCGAGTTCTTTTAAACGCGGAGCTAATTCGGTCAAATAATTTGCATACGAATTGGGATAATCATTATGCCAATAATCCCACCAGAATGCTTGTAGAACGACCTTTTTTTCAACGTCAGCAGAAAGAGGTGCTGAACAAAAGAGAGCTAATAAAAATAAAAAACATATTTTTTTAGCTAAAAAATACATTTTTTCCATAAATTTGAGTTTTAGGGTTAGGTTTGGCAAATATACAAATATTTATTAGAAAAGCAATGATTACATTTATCATCTTATTGTTTAAAAAATTATTCGTTTTTTAGCTCGTTTTTCTATACCTTTGCGAAGTAATTTTGCATCAAATATGAAACAATACTTACTATTAATATTCGCTTTTACATGGGCTTTACTGCCTCTATCGGCACAAATAGACCAAGGAGCAATGCTCGATGCCATAAATGAACTCCGTGCAGAAGGTTGTACTTGTGGTACCTCAGAACTAAAGCCTGTTACAAGTGTAAGCTGGAATAAAGACTTAGCTGAAATTGCAAAGTCTTACTCGGACCACTTAAAAGACAACAATAAAAGTTCAAAAAACAATTTCCTATTTTTAAGCCATGTAGGTATAGATGGCAGTACACTTGAAAGTAGATTGGCAGAAGCAAACTTCAATACAAAATTTGCATGCGAAAATATAGCATTTATCGAAGGCAACGAAGATACAGCTATTGACTATTGGTTGAATAATCCTGAATCGTGTCAAAACATTATGAGTAAACAATCTACTGCTTTAGGAGCCGCACGTAGTGGTGACTTCTGGGTACTGATTTTAGCTCAACCTATAATTAAATCGAAAAAAGACAAAACTCAAGAAGATATAACAGAATAATATCAAATTTTTAATACTAAATCATTATGCAAACTATTGACAATTACAAATTTGCTGGAAAGAAAGCAATTGTCCGCGTTGACTTTAACGTACCACTAGACGAAAATGGAAACATCACAGACGACACTCGTATACGTGGTGCTTTACCTACATTGAAAAAAGTTTTGAACGATGGAGGTAGCCTGATTATAATGAGTCATATGGGCAAACCAAAAGGCAAAGTTGCGGCTAAATATTCATTGAAACAAATCTTAGATTCAGTATCCAAAACATTGGGTACAGCAGTAAAATTTGCTCCTGATTGTGCAAAAGCATCACAAGCTGCTGCTGAATTGAAAGCAGGCGAAGTTTTACTATTGGAAAACTTACGTTTCTATGCTGAAGAAGAAGGCAAACCGACTGATATAGAAAAAGAAGATCCTCGCTACGAAGAAGCTAAAAAAGCAATGAAAGCATCACAAAAAGAATTTGCTAAGACTTTAGCATCTTATGCTGATTGCTATATCAACGATGCATTTGGAACAGCACACCGTAAACACGCATCAACAGCTGTTATCGCTGATTTCTTCGGAACTGACGACAAAATGTTAGGTTATTTGATGGAGAAAGAAGTAAATGCAGTTGATAATATTTTAAGTAATATCAAGCGCCCATTTACTGCTATTATGGGTGGTTCAAAAGTTTCTACCAAAATAGGTATTATTGAAAACTTAATGGACAAAGTTGACAATCTTATCTTATGCGGTGGTATGACATATACTTTTGCAAAAGCATTGGGTGGCGAAGTTGGTAAATCAATCTGCGAAAACGACAAATTAGATTTGGCTCTTGACATCATGAAAAAAGCAAAAGAAAAAGGAGTAAACTTGGTATTAGGAACTGATTGTGTTGCTGCTGACAGTTTCAGCAATGATGCAAAAACAAAAATTGTTCCATCAAACGCTATACCTGAAGGATGGGAAGGCTTGGATGCAGGTCCTGAAACACGTAAAGCATTTGCTAATGCTATTGAAGATGCAAAAACAATTCTTTGGAATGGACCTGCAGGAGTATTCGAATTCGACAATTTTACCGGAGGTTCTCGTGCTATAGCTGATGCTATCGCAAAAGCAACTGCAAAGGGTGCATTCTCTCTTATCGGTGGCGGTGATTCTGTTGCATGTATCAATAAATTTGGTATGGCAGACCAAGTATCATATATCTCAACCGGTGGTGGAGCTTTATTGGAAGCTATCGAAGGTAAGGTATTACCGGGTATCGCTGCAATCAAAGGATAAAATTTTATAGAGTTCTGATTTTTTAGAACTCTAAGCATAATTGGGGGATGCTATTACAAAAAGGCATCCCCCTTTATTGTTAGTTAGGCAATATTACAACTATGGATACAAAAGAAGACAAAAAAATATTCGGAATTGCTCATAATGTTTTTTACGCCGGAGTAACTAGCTTTTTTACAGATATATCTACAAAAATGATGTACAGCATAATGCCATTGTTTTTGTTATCAATTGGAGCAAGTAAAACATCAATTGCACTAATTGAAGGCATAGCAGAAAGTACAGCATCTTTGATAAAGGCATTTTCAGGATATTGGAGTGACAAAATAGGTAAAAACAAACCTTTTTTAATTGTCGGTTATGGTATCACCGCATTAGTAACCCCACTCTACACTTTTGTATATTTACCTATTCACGTACTCCTCTTGCGTTTCATTGAACGTATAGGAAAAGGAATACGTACAGCACCACGGGATAGCCTGATTGCCGGATCAATAAAGCAAGGCAAAACAGGCATCAACTTCGGATTTCACAAAGCTATGGACAATAGTGGAGCCATAATAGGCCCACTTATAGCTTTTTGCCTATTATCTTTTTGCACTTTAGACTATACTGATATTTTTTTGATATCATCAATTCCTGCCTTCATAGGTGTAGTGACAATAACTATGTTTATTCATGAAAAGAAAACAAATGTAAAGAAGAATTCTGCTACAGTCCCTTTGAGACAATTGCCCAAACGCTTTTATTTCTTCTTATTTGTAGTTTTCATATTCACACTCGGAAACTCAGCCGATGCATTACTCTTGGTAAAAACTACCGAAACCGGCATCGCACAAAAATATATTCCATTCGTGTATATGATTTTTAATTGTGTATCAGTTTTTTTAGCTATTCCTATTGGAAAATTATCAGACAAAATAGGACGAGAAATATTAATAATATTGGGATTTATAGTTTATTCTGTGGTATATTTCTTATTCGGTAAACTAGATGGTATATATCCATTTATAGGTTTATTTGCGCTATATGGTTTGTATAGTGCTCTGTGTGATGGAAATCAGAAAGCCTTAGTTTCAGACATAATAGGAAAAGATTTAAAAGGTACCGGATTCGGATTGTATCATGCTATATTGGGAATCACCTTACTCCCTGCCAGTTTAATTGCCGGACTTCTATACGATAATGTTAATTCTGATGCTCCATTTTATTTTGGTTCTTTAATGGCTATGCTTTCTGTAATTCTTATGATTATATTTGTAATTTCAAAACCTAAGAAACAGATTATTAATAAGGACTAATTAGTGATAAAATATGGATGCCAGTAATATTATTCGGTTTTTAAACGAGCTAAGAGCAAATAATAACAAAAATTGGTTCGATGCTAATCGTAAATGGTACGAAGATGTAAAATCGGATTTCTTTGAATTTTCTAAAAAATTAATTATCGGAGTATCAAAATTTGATTCTCGTATAAATAATCCGGATATAAAGGATTGCACTTATCGTATTAATCGAGATATTAGATTTAGCAACGACAAAAGTCCATATAAAACTCATTTCGGCACTTTTATATGCCCACAAGGGAAAAAATCAGGATTCGGAGGATATTATTTTCATATTGAACCGCAAGGTGGTGATTATTTAGGAAATCACCTTATGGCTGTTGGTGCATATTGCCCCGAGAAAGATGAACTGGAAAGCATCCGCACTGAAATTTACGATAATCCAGAAAAATTCATACATGCACTTAAGCAGGCAAAAGGATTTACATTTGATGAATCTGCAAAACTTAAAAAGAATCCTAAATCATATCCTGCAGATTTCAAATACATAGAATATTTAAAATACAAAAACTACTGCATCGAAAAAGTTTTATCGGAAAAGGATTTACAAGACCCTAATTTATTGGAGATACTACTTGATAATTATAAATCGGCACACGCGTTCAATGAAATTATCAACAAATCTATAGAATATATTAAAGAAAATGCCTAAATGGCTTATTACAAATCACTCCACATAGGAATCTCTTTTATAAAATCATACGACATATTGTCGTAATCCATCTTACAGCAATAGGTTTGAGATTGATTTGTAACTACGATATAAGGAACGTGGAATTGACTATTATAACGCATCACTTGTTCGAATACAGACTTGTCTATTATTACGGAAGGAGCTTTATACTCGACTAACATTATCGGCGTCATTTGTTTGTAAACTAATGTATCACAACGCTGCTTTAAACCATTGATTTCTACAATACATTCGTTATTGATGCAGACAGCCGGATAGTTCAGACTGTCAATAAGATATGCACAAAAACCTTGCCTCACCTTTTCTTCAGGCGTAGCAGCTACCCATTTCATTCTGCATGCATCAAAAATATAGGGTTTTCCTTTAATATTTTTTACTCTGAGTTCCAAAAATTGATTATCTTCGCTGAAGTTTAAAACTACATACAAAGATAAGAACTTTGGCTAAACAAGAAGTTACATACCAAGATATTTTACAGCAATTACAACTGCGGCAATTTTCTCCTATATACGTACTTATGGGAGAGGAGCCCTATTACTTAGATAAATTAACTGATTACTTTGAGAGCAATGTTTTGAGTGAAGACGAAAGGTTAATGAATCAGGTTGTATATTACGGCAAGGATTCACAAGTTGAAACAATTATCAACGAAGCTATGCAGTTTCCGCTCATGTCGCCTTATCGCCTTGTCATTTTAAAAGAAGCTCAAACACTTGACAATAAGAATAAATTAGACCTGCTTGAACATTATTTGAAACAACCTGCCCCATCTACCATACTTATAATTACATACAAATACGGAACAATTGACAGACGAAAAAAATGGATTCAACAAGCCGAGAAATTCGGAGTCGTTTTGGACTCAAAAAAATTACGAGATTACCAAGTTACTACTTTTATTGAATCGCTGGCAAGAAGTGTAAAATTAAGTATTGATGAAGAAGCAGTTGCAATGTTAATCGAATTTATTGGTACTGATTTAACACAATTGGAAAGTGTAATAAACAAATTCAATATTTTACTTACAACTAATCGCCGTATTACTACCGAGATAATAGAGAAAACTATAGGAATAAGCAAAGACTATACAGCCTTTGAACTGATAAATGCACTGATCACCAAAGACGTAGTACGTTCAAATCGTATTATTATGCATACTACATCTGCAATACAGCAAATTATATCGGTTTTATTCAATTATTTTTCAGGCTTAATGATATATCATTATTTGCAAAACAAAAGCAAAGATAATGTAGTAGCGCAATTACGTATTAATCCTTATTTTGTCAAAGATTATGAACTCGGCGCGCGTAACTTTAGTAAGATGAAAACCTTTAATACTATAGGATATTTACGCGAATATGATGCCAAATCGAAAGGAGTTAATAATATATCAGCCAATGATTTGGACTTGCTTAAAGAATTGATATATAAAATATTGCATTAGAATTAGAATTTGTATTTCGAATTACGAGCATCCAAGAATTTATTTATAGTTTATTTTAATACAAGGATATTATTATGGACATCAACTCATATTCATCGTATTTTTTTGTCGGAATTGCAGGCACGGGAATGAGTGCTATTGCACAATATCTAAATGGTATCGGAAAACAAGTATCCGGCTCTGACAGACTATTCTCTACTACAGAAAAAATGTTATCTCAAACACAATTTGAAGCACAAGGTATCAGTTGTTATTTTCAAGATGGTAGTGGAATAAGCAATCAAACAGATGTCGTGATTGTATCAACAGCTATTGAAGAATCAAACATTGAATATCAGAAAGCCTTAAAACTTAACATTCCTATTGTAAAACGTTCAGAACTACTGGCTGCCATATCTGATAGTATCAAAACAATCGCAGTTGGCGGTACTTCTGGTAAGTCGACAACCACAGCTATGATATTTCATATTTTAGAAAAATGCGGAAAATCGCCTTCACTAATTACCGGTGCAGGTTTATCCGACTTACAAGACAAAGGTCTACCCGGAAATGCATGGAATGGTAAGGGCGAATGGTTGGTTATAGAATCTGACGAATCTGACGGGTCTATTGTAAATTATCATCCGGAAATCGCATTGCTCCTTAATATTGATCGCGACCATAAAGAGTTCGAAGAACTAATCGATCTGTTTTCGATATTTAAATCGCATACAAAATCTACTTTCATCGTAAACCAAGATTTTGAACTAACTCGAAAATTATCTCAAGACATCAAAAATGACTTCGGTACACAAAACAATGCAGGCATCACCGGTAGTAATTTTGAGCAAAAAGGATTTAGCATCAATTTTCAGATCGATGGAAAGAACTGCGTCGTACCATTAATAGGTCGTCATAATATGGAAAACGCCTTAGCGGCAATAGCAGCTGCAAAAGCAGTTGGGATTAGTTTGAATGATGCCATAAATGCCTTAGCAGACTTCAAAGGCATTTATAGACGTGCTCAATTAGTAGGTTCACGAAAAGATACAAATCAGTATGTAATAGACGATTTTGCGCATAATCCTGCTGAAGTTGCGTCTGCCATTAGGGCTTGCCAAACTATAGCACCAAAAGTAATTGCTTATTTTCAGCCACATGGTTTTGGACCACTTAGTTTTATGCACAAGGAGCTTGGTGAGATGGTTGCAAAAACCTTACGCAACGAAGATATATTTTTAATTGGTGATGTTTACTATGCAGGTGGTACTGTCGATAAAAACATATCTCCTGTTATTGTAAGTGATGCAATTAACGAAACCGGGAAAAACGCAAAATTTGTTGGAAACAAACAGCAAGCACTTAAAGCTATATTAGAAGAATTAAATAACAACACGGTTATTTTAACCATGGGCGCAAGAGACCCTAAATTAGATGTGTTTGCCAAAGAAATTTTTGAGGCATTATAACAAGAATCGAATTATACAAAAATAGCCGACCTTATGGGCCGGCTATTTGTTTTTATTTATTGTAGATTAAAATACAGCCTTACATATTTTCTTTAGGTTGTCTGATTCTCCCAAAGAATAGAAATGTAAACTCGGTACGCCAAATGCCAACAAATCCTTTGCTTGAGCTATTGACCATTCTACGCCTAACTCTCGAACCTGTTCTTTAGTTTTACACTTCTGTATTTCTTTTACTAAATCCTCAGGCAAATCGATGTTAAAGATTTGAGGTAGCAAACTAATATCATTAAGGGCTGCAATTGGTTTAATTCCCGGAACTATAGGAATATTAATACCGGATGCCCTACATGATTTCACAAAGTCCTTATATTTTTGATTATCAAAAAACATCTGTGTTACTGCATAGCCGGCTCCCAAATTTACCTTTTCTTTAAGATATTGAATATCTGTTGTCAAGTTTGGAGCTTCAATATGTTTTTCGGGATAGCACGCAACTCCCATAGAAAATTGTGTGGCCTTTGGATTTTTCAAAGAATCATCCAAGTACTTAGCACTATTCATCATATTGACTTGCTGCATCAAAGATGTAGTATGATCATGTCCATCTTCTTTTGGGATAAATATCCTTGAACCTTTTTGAGGATCTCCTCTCAAAACAAATATATTATTGATATCCAAGAAATTAAGATCAATCAATAGATTCTCTATTTCTTCTCTATTTAGTCCGCTACAAATAATATGAGGTACAACTTCAATATTGTATTTATACTTAATAGCAGCTGCAGTAGCTACCGAACCCGGGCGTTTACGCACTACCATTTTGGAGATACTTCCATCAGGCATATTTTTATATACTATATCGGCAGCATGGCTTGTAATATTTATGTATGAGGGATTAAATTCCAACAAATTATCAATAGTATCATAAATAGCATCAATGCCACGACCTTTTAATGGAGGTAATAATTCGAAAGTAAATAACGGGTGATCTGAATTATTAAGTTTTTCTGCAATATTCATTATCGTCCTATATATAAGTTATTCAAAAACAATCACAAAGATATACAAATTTTAAAAATATTTGGCCTTATCGCAAGCAAAATAGAATCCGCATACAGACGAAACAGGTTGCATGGCATTTGTCTCTGTGAGTGTTACCCCTATCGAGTTAGTAACATCGAGCAATTCAAAAAACTCACGTTTCATACTATGATCAGGCAACGACGGATAGCCTATTGCAGGTCGTATACCATTTTTAAAGCCCCACCACTCATCTTTCATCTTCGTATGCAAGAGTTCTGAAAAAGCTTCTACTAATCTATCTGCAAGTAATTGCAACATCATTGCTTTATAATCATCTCCACTCTTCTTTAGAGTTTCTAATAAATCAGTTACATTTATAGTTGCTGCAAATAGTCCTACATAATCCAGATTCGGAGACAGAAAATCAGTCAAACAAACTTCATCCTTACGAACAAAATTAAACTTATATCCGTTAATTTCTATGCTTTCATTCTCTTTTTTCACCGGAGATATTGCAACAACAGCATTTGCTTTTATTGCGATTATATTTTCATTCAAAAAACATTTTGCCTCTTCTATCAACCTTTCTGCATGTTCGCCTTTTACCTTCCAAGCAGCACAAAAGGCTGTCCAATTAATATATGGGATTATTTCATCAATGGGATAATCTGTAAGCACATTTTTACCTACAAAAGTAGGAACATATACTTTTTCAGTCGTCCAATCGATATTAACGGCTTTTGAAACCGATTTTGTTTGCTTATTTTTAATTTTATCCCGAAGTTCACTATATTTTGCTTTAATGCTTGCCTTGTAATTATCATCATTAAATAATTTAGATGCTATTGATACATTGGTCGATGCATCTTTAGAATGTACAACAGCTCCGTCATATAAAGGATCTACATAATATGCAGTATGCTCTTCTGATGTTGTTGCGCCCCCTATTATCAATGGAATATTTAATTTATTGATTTGCATCTCTTTTGCAACTTCCTCCATTTCGTGAAGTGACGGTGTTATAAGACCACTTAAACAAACCATTGACGCATTATTTTCTATTGCTGACTTAATAATAAGTTCTTTAGGGACCATAACTCCCAAATCTATAATATCATATCCGTTACAAGAAAGCACCACACTTACAATATTTTTACCTATATCATGAACATCGCCTCTAACGGTAGCTATGACAATCTTCTTTCTAATAGTTTTTGCATCATCTTTCTCTATATGGGGCATAATATATGATACGGCTTTTTTCATTACTTGAGCACTCTTCACAACCTGCGGCAAGAACATTTTTCCCTCTCCAAAATATGTTCCTACTTTAGTAATACCCTTCATCAATATGCTTTCAATGACTTCTAAAGGCGGATATGTATTCAATGCTTCATTAATATCAGACTCCACATACTCTGTTGTTCCGTTAATCAATGCATATTCCAAACGTTCTTCAACACTTAAAATACGCCATGCATCAGTCATTTCTTCCTTTTTTGTGTTATCGTTTTGGAACGATGATGCATAAGTTATTAGTTCGTCTGTTGCGTTAGGATGAGTGTTCATCACAACTGCTTCAACTTTATCTAGTAATTCTTTAGGAATATTATCATAAACTTCCAGCATCTCCGGATTGACTATGGCCATATCCATGCCTGCATTAATAGCGTGATACAAGAAAACAGAATGCATAGCTTCACGTACCTTATTATTGCCTCTAAATGAGAACGATAAGTTACTGATGCCACCGCTTACCTTAGCGTATGGTAAATTTTTCTTGATATATTCGACTGTGCGTATAAAGTCAACTGCATAGGCATCATGTTCAGGCAAACCTGTAGCAATTGAAAGCACATTAGGATCAAAAATAATATCTTCAGGCTTAAAACCTGCTTTTTGTACCAATAAATCATAAGCCCTTTTACATACTGATATTCTACGTTCGTAAGTTGATGCCTGACCTTCTTCATCAAATGCCATGACAACTACTGCTGCACCACTATTTTTAATATGAGTGGCATGCGACAAGAATACTTCCTCGCCTTCTTTCAGCGAAATAGAGTTAATGATAGACTTTCCTTGTACGTGTTTTAAACCCTCTTCAAGCACTTCCCATTTAGATGAATCTATCATTATAGGAACCTTAGCTATATAAGGATCTGCCCCTAATAGATGCAAAAATTTTGCCATACAAGTTTTAGCATCTAACATAGAATCATCCATACAAACGTCAATAATACTGGCTCCGCCATCAACTTGCTTACGTGCAACTAATAATGCTTCTTCGTATTTATTTTCGGCTATTAATCGTGCAAACTTTTTAGACCCTGCAACATTTGTACGTTCACCAATATTTGTAAAATGCTCAATCGTCAATGGTTCTAAACCACTCAATCTCGTTAATCTAGCTTGATTTTGCGGAATTCTTGGAGCATTATTATGTGCCATATCAGCTATCAAGCGAATATGTTCGGGAGTAGTACCACAACAACCTCCAACTATATTCAGAATGTTTGATTCAAAATATGGACGAATCTGCTCTATCATTATCTCGGCAGTTTGTTCGTATTGACCTAATTCATTTGGTAAACCGGCATTTGGATAGGCACTAATATAGGTATCAGTTAATTCGGATAAATTTTTAAGATATGTGAACATATCATTTGCTCCAAATGAACAATTAAGACCTATTGATAATGGATTAAATGGAGTAACTGCTACAACAAAAGCCTCTAAAGTTTGACCACTTAATAGTCTGCCATTCTTATCTATTGTAGCAGATATCATAAGAGGCATTTCTTTGTCTACTCTATGCGCAGCACATAAAGCAGCCTTAAGATTCAGTGTATCAAAACAAGTTTCAAACAAGAAAGCATCAACACCTGCATCTTTTAAAGCTTGCATTTGTATTTCGTATGATGCAGACATCTCATCGAAAGTTATATCATCAGACATTGTAAGTGTTTTGTTTGTAGGGCCAATAGAACCTGCAACATAAATATTACGTTTGTCACATTTTCTAGCCTCATCAATCGCAAGACTTGCGTATCTAAGATTAACATTTCTAATATCTGACCCCTCGTTTGCCGTAAATGTATTGGTTGAGATAATATCGGCACCTGCTTCTATGTACATACGATGTATCTTACTGACAGTTGCATCACTATTATCACCTAATTTTTGAAGCATCGTTCCCATTGCTCCATCTAACACCAATATGTTTGCTTTTAGTGAATCTTTTAACTTCATGTTGATTTATATTATAAAAAATAGGGCCGCAAGTAAGATGCGACCCTACATATTGAGATCAGTGAAACTTATTTCACATCACGCACGCAGCGTACGCTGAAACCATATTGAGCTTTTGCCGGTAGTGTTACCAAAGAATACTCCGTATTACTCAATTGACGTGCCCATGCAGCTGTTGAATCAGTACCGCACACTGTAGATGTCCAAATAAATGTTTGTTCGTTCAAGAATACGTATAGTCCGCTAATTCTACGATCTCCACCAGGTACTGCTGAAAATCCTGTTGCGTTATTTTTCTCAACAAAACTTGATTTTGTACCTATATCACCTAGTCCATCATCTGTATTTTGTTTCCACAAAATATTATCGGTAAGTGCTTTAGCTATTTTATTATCACTACGTGTATCGTCATAATTAAAGCCTTGTGCAACCAAATAATTTTCTAATGCTACCCAATCATTATTTGTTGCAACTCTCCAACCTTTCGGAGCTAATTTATCGTTTTCTACAGCAAAGAAGTTATATAAAACGCCATATGTTCCAAATGTGGTTGATGCTGTAGCTTCCTGTGCCGAACCATATTCACCATATACACACCATGCAGCTTCATTTGTTTCACCTGCTTTTATCCATGCACTATCATCAGCACAATATTGAATAGGAGTGCCATCATTATACTTTGTTGTTTTTAAGTTTTCAACCATCCATTCGCGGTTGCCTATTACAATCGTTGTATATTCGTTACCATCAATATCAACAACTTTCTCGTTTTTATTAGATGAACAAGACACCAACAATACAACCATTGATGCCAACAAAATAAGGTTTTTCTTCATAGTACTAGAATTAATATTTATAAAATACTTTGTTATTGACTGCAAAAATAATCATTTTTGCAAAAAAAACGTATCTTTGTACGAAAATATATCTACAATGAGGAAGAATAAAGTCTTTTGCCTAATATTTACCCTAATTTGCATTACAAACGCATGGTCTCAAGAATGGCGTTTTGGAGTGACTGCCGGTTACGAAAATACAGGTGCAGCATGGTTTCAAGAAGGGGTAAAAAAAGAATTGCGAAACATAAGCGGATTTAATGCAGGTCCGGTGGTAGCATACGACTTTATAGATTATTTTTCATTACAATCAGGATTATACTTTGCAATGAATGGTTTTGAAACTAGTAGTCATAGTATATTATGGAACAAATACGATGTAGTAACAAGTGAAAAAACTACATTGTACTATTTACAACTTCCTATTTTTGCAATGGGTAAATTACCTATAGGTCAAGTAAATTTATTATTAGAAGCCGGTCCAATTCTTTCATATGGGGTTGCGAGTCATACTTCAACTCAGATAAGAGTAGGAAATCAAACAGAAACATACAATAGTAGTGATGCATTTAACGAATCATTATACCCTTTTAACTGTTCAATTCATTTAGGAGCCGGTGCAGAAATTTCAGGTGCAAGACTTATTGTAGGATATAACTTTGGTGTATTTGACATTGGTCGCGACACTAAGAACAACAACGACATGAAAACTAGCGGATTTGTTGTATCTGCTGCATATTTATTTTAACTGACTGTGAAATTTGATGAATTGAATTTGGAAGACGCACTATTGGATGGTTTGTGCGCCATGAATTTCAAAGAGACTACACCAATCCAAGAAAAAACAATTCCTATTATACTTGAGGGTAAAGACATGATTGCCTGCGCACAAACCGGTACAGGCAAGACTGCAGCATACTTATTACCTATCCTGAATATACTATGTAAGGGCGATCACAGAGAAGACAAAATTAATGCTCTTGTAATGGTTCCTACACGCGAATTAGCTCAACAAATTGATCAACAACTTGAAGCATTCGCATATTTTTTACCTGTAAGTTCTGTAGCTGTATATGGTGGCGGAGATGGAGGATTATTTGACCAACAAGACAAAGCATTAAGATCCGGAGTTGACGTAGTAATTGCAACACCCGGACGCCTGATTGCATTACTCAATATGGGTAGAATTGATATGTCTTTCGTTAAATTCTTTGTCTTAGATGAAGCTGACCGCATGCTAGAAATGGGTTTCGTTGATGACATTATGCGCATAGCATCATATCTTCCCGAGAAGAAACAAACTTTGCTTTTCTCGGCAACCATGGCTCCTAAGATATTGACGTTGGCAAAGAAAACTCTTATCAATCCGGTAGAAGTAAAATTATCTGTATCAAAACCTGCAGAAAAGATTAGTCAATCTGCATACGTCTGCTACGAGACACAAAAAATGCCGATTATTGAATCAATTTTCAAAAACAAATCTCCTGAACGCGTAATAATATTTTCTTCATCAAAGCAAAAAGTAAAGGATATATATCTGATGCTACGCAGGATGAATTTTAAGGTTGCTGCGATGCATTCCGATTTAGAGCAAAAAGAGCGTGAAGATGTTTTGCGTCAATTTAAGAATGGAAGCATCAAATTATTAGTTGCAACAGATATTGTGGCTAGAGGTATAGACATTGAAGATATTGAAATGGTTATTAATTTCGATGTTCCGCATGATGTTGAAGACTATGTACACAGAATTGGACGTACGGCACGTGCAAATGCAGACGGCGAAGCTATAACATTTATATCGGATAAAGAACAATATAAATTTAAAGCTATAGAGAACTTCATCGAAAAAGATGTAAAAAAAATACCTGTTCCGGAAGAAATTGGAGCCACTCCTCTATATAATCCAATCAAGCAAGAAGGAGACGGAAGAAAAAATTTTTATAGGAAATACAAAAACAATCGTCCCAAAAGAAATACGAATTAAGTATTTAAGAACTCTTTAAATGCGTTTTATACATATTTATGAGTAATTTTACAAAAACCGTAAGCAAACATTATAAGAGAAATTTTACATATTTATGCCTAAAATAATAATTATAGGAGGCGGCATCGCCGGTTTATCAGCCGGGATATACGCACGAAAATGTGGTTTTGAATGCGAAATCTACGAGAAGCATGTTAGAGTTGGTGGAGAGTGCACCGCTTGGGAACGCAAAGGTTACCATATTGACAATTGCGTACATTGGATGACCGGTACATCGCCAAGTAGTGAGATTTATGAAACATGGTGTGCGGTACATGCACTCGGAAAAGATGTTGAGATAATTCAGAATCCATCTTTTTTAAGAGTTGAATATAATAATCAGAAGCTGGAATTATGGCAAGATTTGAATCGACTAAAACAAGATATGCTAGCCATATCTTCGGAAGATTCTATAGAAATTGAGAGATTCATTGAAAATATAAGACTATACCAATCTGTTATACTACCTGCTCATAAACCTTTGGAACAGTATTCGATATGGGAAGTTTTTTCTTTAATAAAAAGTATGTTCGCAGTTGGGCGTATTCATAAGGAATATTCTCGCACATCATTGAAAACATATTCTCAGAGATTCAAACACCCTCTTTTGCAAAAGATGATACTATCTTACATGCCTGATAAGTACAATATAGCATCATTTTTTTATGTACTTGGAACATTTACATCCGGTAACGGAGCAATACCAAAAGGCGGTTCAACAGGCATACAAAACAGAATGCCTGCCCTATACACAGAACTTGGTGGTATAACTTTTTGTAGAAAAGAAGCAATAGGTATTGATATAGAAAAATCCCAGGCTAAAAGAGTACATTTTAAAGATGGCACGAGCGCAGAAGGCGATTTTATTATATTCGCTTGCGATGCATCGGTAGTTTTTGAAAAGATACTTGGTGAAAAACATATAGATAAATACTTCAAATCTCATTTTTCTCAAAAAATCAAATATCCTATTTACTCTAGTTTTAATGCTTATATTGGGGTATATGAAAGTAAATTAGATATATCTGACACTACTTGGTTCGAAGGAAAAGAATTCGATATATGTGGCAAAAAATGTAATTCGTTCCTGCTTAAGTATTATGGTATCGAACCCGGATTTTCGCCCGAAGGCAAGTCATTGATAAAAGCTTTAGTAGTCCAATACGAAGATGATTTCGAATATTGGAAAAGTTTACACAGCAAAAGTATTAATGAATATAGAGAGGAAAAACTACGAGTAGCACAATCTATAATTTCGAATATTGAAGATCACTATCCCGAATTAAAAGGTAAACTTGAAGTTGTAGAGACTGTTACACCTATGAGTTTTTATAGGATGTGTGGTGCATACAAAGGGGCATATATGAGTTTTATTCTAACCCCATTTGCAAAGAAAAAAATCCACAAAGGCCGCTTAAAACACATAAAAAACGTATACTTGGCAGGTCAGTGGCTTCAACCACCGGGAGGATTACCAAACGCAGTTGTTACAGGTAAGTTCGCAATTCAGCGAATCTGCAAAAAAGAAGGCTATAAATTTGTACAATAAATTTCTAATAAAGAAGGGGCCATATCACTTGATATGACCCCTTCTTTATTGCATGTAATCAAACTATTTAAAATCTAAGTTCGCCATTGTAATATGATAAAATTCGAGTTCTGAATAAATAATTAAATTTTGCTTGAACCTGCGATAATTTTGCTGATGTGTAACGATTTTTAGATTCATTCAATTCGTACAATGTTGCTGCACCTGCTTCGTATTTTTCTGACTGATAATTAAATGCTTCTTCTGATGCTTGTAAGTTTGCTTCTGCCAACTGAATTTTTTGTTGAGCCATATATGCATTAACGTAAGCATTCTGAATCTCTTTACGTAAATTGTTTTTAGCTGTTTCAAGTTGATCAGATTGTTGATCTAATGTCAATTTGCTGCGTTTTATTGCATTTGGAGTACTCATTCTATCAAAGATAGGAATATAAAGACTGAAGTTCAATCCGAAATTATTATTCTTGGCAAATTGATCAGCAAAACTTAAATTTGCTCCACCTTGTGTATAGTAATATCCGTTTCCATAACTAGCACCAAAACTCAATTGAGGAGAATAAGCTCCTTTAGCCATCTTCACAGAATATTCTTGACTTTTAATTCTCAATTCTTCACCTTTAATTGATGGTAAAAATTCTAATGCTGCATCATATATTTCTGAAACTGACTTATTTAAAACATCTGTCATCATAAAACTCACATCATCCGAAACATCAAAGTTCTTTACGTCTTCATTTCCTAAATATAATAGCTGAGTTAAAGTCAAATATGATGTCTCTAAGGTAGTTTTTGCATCTAACAAAGAAACCTTGTCTTGAGCAACTAAAGCATTTGCTTCGGATAGTTCTCCTTTAGGTTTTTTCCCTGCTTCAACCAATATTTCTGTTTGTTTAGCCTGCAATTTTGTCAATTCAAGCTTAGACTCTGCGACTTTTACTGCCTCT
>MWBK01000260.1 GCA_002069025.1 Bacteroidetes bacterium ADurb.Bin302
CAATTGTTCCCTCTGTGAATAAGTAAGAATATACGCCATTTCCTAATGATGTCATATTTTTTCCCGGCCATGCTCCATTAACTTGAACAGTTGAACCGTTTTTATAATATACATACGCATTTACTTGACTACCCCAACTACTAGGTTTTTCGAAGAATACAATTTGTTCTCCTTCATGACGAGTCGGTTCAACAACTTCTTGTCCGGGATCTTCAGGATCAACAGGTTTTTCAGGTTCTTCTACCAACTCTTCTTGAGAGCCATCCCATGTTGGCATAGGAATATTTACGGGAGAACTACCATAAATAAATTGACCATCAACACCAATTTTTCCGGGAGCGTTAGTTTTATTTGTATTTAAAACATATACACGTAGATTACCGCTACCTGAGCATGATGCAGTTAATGAATTGTTGCTAACAACTTTTGTATCTCCCGTAACAGCATCTATATATGTTCCGTTTGGAATATTATTAAATGTCGCACCGCCTGATATACATACCAAAGCATAACTATCTGTGTTACTGTCAACATAACGACGTTTAAACGCATAAGAACCGCTACAATTATCTTTACTGTATTGACCTTTACGTAATGCAGGTACAGCCATACGAATTTGGCTTAATCTTTGGATATGTTTTGCCAATGGATGATTTAAAGTTTGAGCAATATTACCACTTGCATTAGAATAATCTGCAAAGTCATTTACATTAATTGAGCCTTTAATATAACCTCCATAATATGCTCGTCCTGATTCTTTTAATGGAATATTAGGACCTTTATCTATTATTGCGCCTGCTTTAAACTCTATTTCAGAACCATAATATACACAAGGAATACCACGAAAAGTGTACATCAAACATAAATTTTCGGCCCATGCTGTGGTTCCTTTTGAATAACGCTTATCTTCTGGTGCACCATTTGGAGCATAATCATGTGAATCTACATATACTACATTCCATGTAGCATCATTATAGTATTGATCATTATCTCTATTTGCAACATTCCAAGCAGTGCCGATATCAACAAAGCTGTGATGCACAGTAAAATCTATCACATTTAATCCGGAAGCTTTACTATAATCAGGTGCGTGATAATCATTTCCATTTAAAAATGCATTATTTGAAATTGGTTGTGCTCCTTTATTGTCTAAATCAGCAATCGCAGTAGCTTGTACCGATTTATGATTAGTATGTGTATCACATTTATCTCCTTCTAATGCTACAATACTATTCCAAGACTCAGGATTAACGTCCCAATCATATTCCTGAGATTCTTTCCATGTATAATATAACGGGGATAAATTAGGATGCTCACGATACCATATTGAAGAATATCTTGCGCAAACTTCAGCATACATATAAAACGGGAATCCGCCACGTTTGTCTTTATATTGTTCAGCAGCAGCCTGAAATGCGGGTATAAATGCTTTATTAAATGTCAAACGAGGAATATGACCTCCTGTATCAATACGAAATCCGTCGACACCCATTGCAATAAATGTTGTATAACATTGTATAAGATAATTATAAACAGCCGGATTTTCAGTATTTAAATCAACGCAATCTCCTGCAATTTGTCCCCACCAACGATTTGTTTCATCCCAGTTAAATTGAGCATAGTGATGCCAATAATTGTGAGAATCATAATTGTTCTTTTGACCATTTTCATCAGGTGTATTTTTCATTTTCGACAAACGAGCAGCATATTGCTTGCCTGATTCCAAATCATAGTAGTTTGATGGTAATAATCCACCTTCTGAAGCTTCTAATGGAATCATGCAATCATCAAGATTACTTTGGTCGGCATCCCAATCACGTTTAAACAATGGACATAAGTTAGACTCACCGAAATTACCGGTATGGTTAATTACAATATCTAATATGATTTTCATGCCTTTTGAGTGTACGGCAGTAACTAAATCTTCGAATGCTACATCTTCTGATTCATAACGATGGTCAACTTTCGAAAAATTACTTGCATGATAACCATGATAATCGTATCCGGAAGCATTTTCAACTATAGGAGTTATCCAAACTGCGGTAAATCCCAAAGCTTTAATGTAATCCAACTTTTCGATTAAACCTTTAAAGTCTCCACGCCATGCAGGGTCTCCAACATTGTAGCTTTGGCCATCCCAACATTGAGTATTGTTTGATACATCACCATCATAAAATCGAGTCGTCATTACAAAATAAATAGACTCATCTCTAAAATCAGTACGTGTTTCTGAGAAGATTGTTCCATAAGAGGAAGCAAACAAGGAAGAAATTGATGCTAGTGTCAAAAAGAAAACACACAAGCATCTACGGAAACGCATCCGTTGATGTAATTTTTTCATTTTTTCATAAATTTTTAAGGTTCGTATCTGTATATATTGAGTATATCAGAATATCAGCCGCAAATGTAATCGTTTTTTTATTTAGTACAATTTTAAATCGTAACTTTAATATATTTTAATATAAAAAAAACTTGTATAAACTATAAAGGAAAATTGTTGAAAACTCATGAGCAAAAAATATATTATTAGTTTATTATTTAGTAATTTTGCCATATCAAAATGGAAAGGAAGTCTGAACAGCGATGTAGGTATTTTAATTATTGTCAATAAACTCCTTTCAATCAGTATTATATATGTCTAAAAACGTCCCCAAAGTAGGATTTTTCCAACAGATTAAATCTTTTTTTACGGATGAGAAAGTTCGATTTATTATCGGATTAATCATTCTGTTTGGCAATTTATATGTATGCATCTCACTTATATCATTTCTATTTACAGGTAGCGAAGATTTTAATTTACTAGGTACTGAGGTACAAATTCCTGATTTTGATGACAAGCCATATATGAATGTATGTGGAGCCGGAGGTGCTATTGTTGCAAATTTCTTTATTAATAAGTGGTTTGGAATATCATCATTCTTTTTGATATTTTGGGGCTTTTCTGCAGGTTACAAATTGGTTAATCCGACCAAGCAATACTCTCTTTTTAAACAATTAATTGTTTGTGTGTTCTTTACAATATGGATTTCCGTTGCATTAGGATTTGTTTTACCTGATATTGAAGCCATACCATATATTAAGTTAGGTGGAAACCACGGAAATGCCATTGCTGCATTTTTAAGCGGTGTAATGGGGAAAACCGGTTTAGTATTACTTCTTGTTGGTGTTATATTAATATTTTGCATAATTGCTTTTGTTTCAGCACTACCTGCTATTAGAAAATGGATGGATTTTTCTTCTTGGAAAATATTTAAAAAGAAGGATAAATCTATTACGGAGTCATTAGATAATACTGATACTACAATTAATGAAGAAAATCTTAGTGATTCCAAAAAAGACGATGATATTGATTTTACAATAACGGATACAATGGACGATATTTTGGAGTCAGAAGATGAATCTGATGAAAAAGAAGAGCTTATTATTCAACCAATAAATGAAGACGACGAAATAGGATTTGAGGTTAATCAATCTACTGATGAAGGTTCTGAAATTGTAGATAAACCAATAGATTTACTTGAAAAATATGGCGAATATGATCCTAAATTAGATTTGCCGCATTACAAAATACCGACATTTAATTTACTTAAAGACTATAATCTCGAAGATAGCATAGATTTAAATGAACAGAATGCTAATAAACAAAGAATTATTGAAACACTTAAGACCTATGGTATCACTATAAAGGAAATTAAAGCAACTGTTGGACCAACTA
>MWBK01000261.1 GCA_002069025.1 Bacteroidetes bacterium ADurb.Bin302
AGCAAATGCCAGAGCATCTTTTTCTTCATTTAATTTAGATGCTTCGATTGATGAATGGAATTTAAATGGTAATGGCTCTATCAGAGCTTCAGTTCCCGGAATCACTGTTGAATTAGACGATGAAGGGCATATAACAAAAATTAATTATCCTACAGAATTTAAAGACTACTTGCAATCATACAAACCAAGTATAGGTGCTGCTATCGATTTGGGCGGAGAGTACAAACCATTACCCGAGTTGAGCATCTCATTGTCATTGAAAGATGTTGGTTTTATGTACTGGCAAAATTCGCATAAAGCAGGTGGTGATATTGATTATACATTTACAGGAATTGAATATAAGCCTGAAGAACAGGTAAATTACGCAGATTCATTGCTTAAGGCTTTGCAAGCGTCTTATGTATATGATGTTAACGCAAGTCCTTATGTGTCTGCAATGAATGCAAAAATGTATGTAGGTATTGAATACTCATTTTTAAAGAATATGATGAGTGTAGGTTTGCTGTCGCGTACAGATCTTAATGCATGTCGCTTTTCAGAGGAATTGACTTTAGCGTATAATTTAAGACCTTGTAGCTGGTTTGGTTTATCGGCAAGCTATTCATTTATCAGTGGAGGTTTTTCGACCTTAGGTCTAGGATTTAATCTTCGCTTACCGCCGTTTAGCATATATGTTGCAGGAGATTATATGCCTTTATATTATTCAAAAGAAGGTATACCATATCGTTCCGAAAGACTTAATTTACAAGCCGGTATAGTTCTCACATTCGGATGCAAGAAATGTAATACAAAACCATTGTATACTCCAACAGATTTTGCTCAATAATCAAACATAAACTATTATAGCAAAAAACAGAAGGTGTTAGCCTTCTGTTTTTTGTTTTAGTCTTTTAGTTCAACTACTGTAATACCTGCACCGCCTAATTGTATATGTTCATCGCGGAATGACTTTACTCCTGAAACTGTAGATAAATAATCTCGTATGGCCTGTCGTAATGCTCCCGTTCCTGTTCCATGTAAAATTCTAACAGAACTTACACCAACAAGAATTGCGTCATCAATAAAATAAGTTATAGTCAATACGGCTTCGTCGACTCTTTGCCCACGAACGTCTATATCTTGTTTGAATTTTAATTTTCGTTGTCTTATTTCTTCATTGGTTTCGGGACTTACAAAATTGTAATTTATCTTTGTTTGTTGTTCCTTAAATTGTTTGCGTCCTATCTTTTCAACCATTTTAATGTTTAAAACAGCTTCTAATTGACCAAAAGCAACATTGATTCTTTCGCCTTTAATTGAAATTATTTGACCTATATTGTCATTGTATTTTATGTAATCACCAATATTTAGAGCCTTATCTTTAGATTGTTTGTTTGATGCCTGTTGATTTTTTTGGGGGGTGATGCTTTGAGAATCTTCTCTTATGGCTTTTTTTGTTTCTTCAAACTTATGTCTAATTTCTTTAGTCTTTTCTTTTTCGGCTTTGGCTTCTTTTATCTCGCGTATGGTATTTTCGATAGTTGCATTGGTATCAGCAAGTAATTGCCTGGCCTCTTCTTTTGCTTGACGTATTATTTCTTTTCTTTGTTTATCAATAGTATCTAATTGTGCCTTTAAAGCATTGGAGTTTTCCTCCATCTTTTTCTCTTTGATTTTTATTTGCTGGCGTTTGCTTTCCCAATAGCGTTTATCTCGCACAATATCTTGTAGGTTCTTATCATAATTAATATGTTCTAAACCTACCTTGTTGCTTGCATTAGATATTATTTGTTCCGACAAACCTATTTTTCTTGCAATTTCAATAGCAAATGAACTACCCGGATTACCTATGTCTAATTGAAAAAGAGGTTCCATTTTATGCCTATCATATAACATTGCGCCATTAATCAGCCCTTCTGTTTGTGATGCTATATGCTTTAAATTAGTGTAGTGCGTGGTTATCACACCAAAGCATCTATTTTGATTAAAAACTTCTAATTCTGCTTCTGCAATGGCCCCACCAATCATTGGTTCTGTACCTGTACCAAATTCGTCAATTAATAATAAAGTATGTTCGTTACCTTCTCTAAGAAAGGTTTTCATATTACTTAAATGTGAACTGTAAGTACTTAAATCATTTTCTATAGATTGTTCATCACCAATATCAATAAAAAGATTCTTGAATAAACCGAATTTACTATTTATATCCATTGGTACTAACAGACCACATTGACCCATATACTGTAATAATCCCACAGTTTTTAAGCAAACAGATTTTCCTCCGGCATTTGGACCTGAAATAAGCAAAATACGATTTTGTTTATTAAGTATAATGTCAAGTGGAACTATATCTTTTTGTTGGCTTTGCAAACTCAAAAATAGCAATGGATGTTTTGCATGATTCCATTCAATGTGAGTTTCTGAAATCAGTTCAGGTAAATTTCCGCCGATTTGTTTGGCAAACAGTGCCTTAGCTCTTATGAAATCTATTATACCAAGAAATCTGTATGATTCGGTTAAATCAGGAATAAAAGGTCTTATGTATTCTGCACATGTCTGCAAAATATGTGTTATTTCGCGTTTTTCTTCTGCCTCTAATTCGCGTATTCTGTTGTTAGCTTCAACAACCTCTCCCGGCTCTACATACACCGTTTTGCCTGATGCTGATTCGTCATGTACAATACCACCTAATTTACGTTTGTATGAGGGTGATATAGGTATTACAAGTCTACCTTCACGTAAAGTAGGAGTGATGTCTGAATCTAAATATCCATCATTTTTAGCCTTGTGAATAATATTGCTAAGTATGCGTGATATTGAAGATTCTGCAATGTTTTTACTTCTACGAATTTTAGTTAG
>MWBK01000262.1 GCA_002069025.1 Bacteroidetes bacterium ADurb.Bin302
GAATCGCTTTTGAAATTGATTCTTATATATCATTTTTGCAATCTATATATCCCAATCTTTTGACTTTTTTAACAGGTGGTGATGCTTTTTTCTTTGCCAAGAAATTAAAAAGTAGCATCTTTGTATCTCCGAATTTGCTCCTAATAGGTTTGAATTGCATATTAAACTATAATTTATGTCCCATACACGAATAATAACTACCATAATATTTTTTGCAATAACAGCGGTCTGTTTATCGCAAAATAATACACTGTCTCCTTATTCGCGTTATGGGTATGGTGAATTGCAGAGTCAGTCATTTGCCGCAACTCAGTCAATGGGTGGTTTGGGCTATGGAATACGTGATAAGCGAAATATTAATCCTATGAATCCGGCTTCATATACATCAATAGATAGTTTAACTTTCATGATGGATATTGGAGTATCAGGTGTCGTTGATGGTTTGAATACAGGAGATGCTAGTTTTACTCAATTCACAGGAAATCTTGATTATGTTGCATTTCAATTTCCTTTATGGAAATTTATGGCAGTAAGTTTTGGTATACTTCCATATTCGTCTGTCGGATATGATTACACTTCTACCTCTACGCAAGATCCATATGAAGAGCCCGATAGTTTGCTTTCAGTTAAGCAATCTTTTTATGGCACAGGTGGCTTTACACAAGTTTATTTAGGTTTATCTTTCGATATCCTTAATCGCGTGGCAATCGGTATTAATGGTCGTTATATGTTTGGAAATATAAAACATATACGTCAAGTAACATTTCCTGAGGAAAATCTTTATGTGGGAACAACACAAACTACTGCATTGTATTCCAATTCATTCCTTTGTGATTTAGGTTTGCAATATCATCAACCTATAGGAAATGATGAATTAGTTATAGGAGGAACATATGCTTTTAAACTTCCTATGAATATAACCAGTCAAATTACAACAATTACAAACACGACAGTGACTGATGATACTAAAAATGATTTTGACTATCCACAAACAATAGGAGTTGGTGCTTCTTATCGTATAGGTGAAATGATTTTAGTCGGTGCCGATTATTCGTGGCAAAATTTTAAAGATTCACGTTACTATGGATATACAGATACTTTAGCTAATCGTTCAAAATGCGCTATAGGTATCGAATATGTACCCAAAGTGAATTCAAAAAAATATTATGAGACTATGTGTTATCGTTTAGGTGCAAATTATTCAAATTCATACGCAAAAGTTAATGGTGCATACTATAACGAATTCGCAATTACTATGGGTATCGGTTTCCCTTTGTTTAGTTCACTTACAACATTAAATTTATTATTAGAATATGGCCAACGTGGTTCTGTATCAACAACAAAATTGCTTGAACAGTATTTCAAAATTGGATTGAATGTGTCTTTGAACGAACGTTGGTTTGTTAAAAGGAAATTTAATTAATACAATATACAACTTTAACATTACGGAAATGAAAAACTTTAAGTACATTTTTATGGTAGGAGCGTTAATAAGCTCTATATCTGCGTATAGCGCAAAAGGTGTCGATGATGGAAGTCGCTTTGGAACAGGTGAAGATAGTATCCGTTGTATCGAAAATCTAAGTCTTTATGGCAGTTATTATAAAATTAAAGATTATGAATCTGCGTATAACAGCTGGAAGATTGTTTATGACGAATGTCCTAAAGCAGGTGGTCGTACTCTTTATAGTCAAGGTGCATTTTTAATTGCTACTAAAATGAGCAAAGAAAAAGATGCAGTTAAAAAACAAGAATGGTTTAAAATGTTGATGGAATGCTATGATAAGCGTATTCAATATTTTGGAGACGATAAAAATTATCCCGGACCATGGATACGTGGACGTCAAGCTATTGATTATATAAACTATTCCGGTGATGTAGATTTAATAACAAAAGCATTACCATGGTTAAAAACAGCAGTTGATTATATGGGCGAAAAATGTGATGCTGACGTTTTGAATGCTTATTTCCAAATGTTGGAAAAGCAATATGAATCAAATAAAGATGAATATAGAACAAATTTTATTAACGAATATTTAAGATTGGGTTCAATATTAGATGGTAGAATTGCAAAAGCAGATAAATATGTTCCAAACTATCAATTAGTGCGCAATAATATTAATCAAATGTTTACCAATAGTGGTGCTGCCGATTGTGCTACACTTGAAAGCGTATTTGCATCAAAAGTTGAAACGTCTAAAGACAATGTTGATGAACTAGGAACTATTATAACTTTGTTCTCAAGAGCGGGATGTAAAGAATCTGATGTTTATTTTAAAGCATCTTTATATGCTCATAAATTGAATCCTACAGCAGAAACAGCTGCAGGATGCGGTTATCAAGCAGCAAAGAAAAAAGAATATTCAAATGCAGTTCGTTTCTTTAACGAAGCAATTAAATTGGCTGATAATGATTCTGTTAAATATGAATATCAATATATAATAGCTGCTTTGGAGATGCAAATGGATCATTACACAGAAGCTCGTGCAGCTGCAAGACGTGCAATAGAACTTGATCCATCTAATGGCGCTCCATATATCTTAATAGCTCAAATGTATGCAGACAATAGTCATAATCCATATACTGATGACAAGATTTTAGCAAAAACTGTTTATTGGGCGGCTGTTGATAAATTAGAGAAAGCAAAATCAGTCGATCCTTCAATTGCAGACAAAGCACAACAACTTATAAATAGCTATCGCAAATTTTACCCTTCAAAAGAAGATGTATTCTTTAAACCGGAATTGAATGTTGGAGAATTGTTCTTAATTGGTGGATGGATAGGGGAGACAGTTCGTTGTAGGGACTAAGTTTTTTCTGATTTGAAGAAAATATTAATTAAATATCTTAATACTTACATAACGGTCGCTTTTTTAGCAACCGTTATGTTTGTGTTTATTTCCTGTTCATCTCGAGTTAAATCCACGGAAGAATTATCCAATTCACGTGATTCTATCGCACTAATTCATGCATGGGATGTTTCAACTGTTATATCAGATTCTGGAATTACCAGATATCGTCTTGAAACACCTGAATGGTTGGTATTTGACAAAGCAGAGGAACCATATTGGGATTTTCCACATGGAATACATTTAGAAAAATTTGATGAAAATTTAAATGTTTATGCAAATGTAGATGCGGATACAGCAATATATTACAATCATAAAGAAATGTGGATTTTGAGTGGGAACGTAAAGGCAATGAATCTTGATGGAGAAAAATTTGAGTCCGAAAAATTATTCGTGGAGCAAAGAAATGATCGTATTTACACAGACAGATTTGTAACCATAACACAAAAAGAACGTATAATTAATGGAATTGGTTTAGAATCCAATCAAAAGTTAACAAAATATACTATATTGGAACCGCAAGGTATAATACCTATAGAAGAAGCACCTGATTCTGTTTCAACATCTGAAAATCAGTAATTAATATGAGTTCTACTATTGTCATAATCATAATTTCGTTGTTATTTTCAGCTTTTTTTTCAGGCATGGAAATAGCGTTTGTTTCATCTAACAAACTTCGATTTGAAATGGATAAACAACGTAAAACGCTAACATCTTCCATACTTAATATATTTTATACAAGACCGGATAGATACATCTCTACAATTTTAGTTGGAAACAACATAGCATTAGTCATTTATGGTATACAAATGGCAAATTTATTGCATCCGTTTTTACTACCATTAGGCAGTGATGCATTAATAGCATTGATTCAGACACTGCTTTCGACATTTCTTATTCTTATAACAGGAGAGTTTATTCCGAAAATATTGTTTAAAATCAATCCTAATTTTTGGATGAACACATTTGCAGCGCCTTTATTATTAATATATGTGATTCTATATCCGATATCTGTTTTTATGACTTTATTGTCAAAAGCTATAATTCGTTTGTTTGGAATTAAAGTTGCAGAGCGCTCAGGGCGTTTGCTTGGAAGGGTCGACTTAAATTTTCTTTTGCATGAATCTGTTGATAATCACAATAATAAGAAAGATGAAATTAATAATGAAGTTAAAATCTTTCAAAATGCCCTTGACTTCTCAAAAGTAAAACTACGCGACTGTATGGTTCCAAGAACGGAAATTGAAGCAGTAGATTCCGATACTGTATTAGAAGAGCTAACGCAGCGTTTTGTATCGTCAGGTTGTTCAAAAATTTTAGTCTATAAAGAGAGTATAGATAATATCATAGGTTATATACATTCTATTGAGGTGTATAAACATCCTAAAAAATGGCAAGATAAGATTATTTTAGTACCGATTGTTCCGGAAACAATGGCTGCAAATAAATTGATGAATTTACTGCTATTGAAAAAGAAAAGTCTAGCAGTTGTGGTAGACGAATTTGGCGGTACTGCAGGTATTGTAACTTTGGAGGATATTGTAGAAGAGATTTTTGGCGAAATTGAAGATGAACATGATACGCAAGAATACGTAGAAAAACGTATTAATGATCATGAACTGGTACTTTCAGGAAGATTGGAAATAGATTATATCAATGAGCAATTCGGATTGCAATTGCCTACTTCTGATGAATACTTAACGATAGCCGGTTTAATATTACATATTTATCAAGGATTCCCACAAACGAACGATGAAATTAAGTCTGGGAATTATTTGTTTAAAGTTTTAAAAGTAACTCACAATAAAATTGAATTAGTACGATTGATAATACAATAAAAATGAAGTGCATTATTTAAAAAATTTGTATCTTCGCAACCTAATTGTTCAGCAAATTTAAAAACAATAATATTATTTTTCATATAAAATGGCAACATTACAAAAAATCAGACAAAGAGGAGTCTTTTTGACAGTTATTATCGGTCTTGCATTATTGGCCTTTATCATAGGAGGCATTGATTTTAATTCTATATTTGGTAAATCCAGAACAGTGGTTGCAAAAGTAGATGGCGATGAAATCGATATACGCGAATATGAAAAGCGTATTGACGAAATGACAGCTTTCTATAAGATTGAATCAGGACAAAATAGTTTGTCAGACCAATATGTTAATCAAGTACGTAATTCTGTATGGAATTCTTGGTTAACAGAGAAAATATTGGGTGAACAATGCAAGAAATTAGGTATTGTTGTTTCTGATGATGAATTAGCTGATCGCTTAACAGGTTCTAATCCACATCCAATGTTGAATCAGTTACGTGCATTTTATAATCCGGAAACAGGTGGGTTTGATAAAAATGCATTCATTCAGTTTATATCTCAGATAGGTACTGAATCAAATGCAGAAAATGAAGATTATGTAAAATATTGGTCGTTTATACAAAGAACTATTCGCGAACAGATTTTGGAGGAAAAATATAACACATTAGTTGGTGCATCATTCCAAATTAATGATATAGATGCAAAATATGCGTATGAAGCAAAAAAAGCATTTAATATCGAATTTGTTCAAACTCCGTATTCTACACTTCCCGATTCAACTTTTTCTGTAAGTGATAATGAAATCAAAGATCGTTATAATAAAGAAAAAAATAATTTCTATAAAGAAGATGAGAGCCGCGAAATCGGAATGATTACATTTGCAATACAACCTTCTCAAAAAGATTTTGAAGATATTAAAACCTGGATTGAAGGTTTGCAAAATGAATTTGCAACTTCTGCAGATTATATAGCACTTGCAAATCAAAATTCAGATGTTAGTTATACAGGAATTCCTGTAAGCAAATCAGAAATTGACCCTGATTTACTTGATTTTGCGTTCAATGGAAAAGCAGGTGATTTTTATGCACCACAATTAAAAGGCCGTACTTACAAAATGGCACGTTTAGTTGAAACCGGTATAATGGCATCTGATTCAGTTAAAGCGCGCCATATTTTAATTATGGAGTCTTCAAAAGAAAAAACTCAAGCACTTGCAGATAGTTTAACTGCAGCGCTTAAATCAGGTTCTGATTTTGCAACAACAGCTAAAACATTTTCAAAAGCAGGAACTGCTCAAAATGGTGGCGAATTAGGATGGTTCCGTGATGGTGATTTGGACAAAGATTTCAGTGCAGTTTGTATTAAGGCAAACGTAAATGAAATATTCCAATTCCCTATGGGACAAGCAATCCAGATTATACAAGTAACAGAGAAAACTAAACCGGTTTCTAAGGTTAAGATTTGCGTTTTAGCTCGTGATGTTGAAGCTAGTTCAAGTACATATGGAACTATATATAATCAAGCAAGTCAATATGTTGCTAAAAACACAAATCAAGCTGATTTTGAGAAAAATGCTGATCCTTCAAAAGGTGAATTTTTACGTACATATACAGTTACAAAGAATGATAATATTATAGCTGATTTAAAAGATTCACGTCAAATAATCCGTTGGGCGTTTGAAAAAGATCTTGGCGATGTAGCTGAAAATGTTTTTGAATGTGGCGATAAATTTGCTGTAGTTACATTAAAATCAATTACTGAATCAGGAAATCAATCTATTGATGTTGTAAAAGATCAAATTAAATCAGAAATAATTAAAGAGAAAAAATCGGAGAAAATCGTTGCAGATATGAAAACCCGTTTAGGCTCTTCTCAAGATCTATCTGTTTTGGGCGCTCCTCAGGTAGCAACGAATGTTTCAATGTCTTCTAATTATATTCAAAATTTAGGTTCTGAGCCTAAGATGTTAGCAGAATTGGCATCTACAGTAAATCAAAAAGATCTTAAATTCTTCCAAGGTGCAAATTCTACAATTGCTGCTAAAGTAACAGAAGTAATACCAAGTCAAACAGAATTTGATGCCAAAGTCGAAATTAACCAGTTGTCAATGCGTCGTCCATATCAATACATGTTATTTGAATCTTTAAAATCAAGTTCAGACATTACTGATAATCGTATTAACTTCTATTGATTTTATTGTAAATCACATATTATCACTTAAATATAATAACCGACTAAGAGATTTTAGTCGGTTATTTTTTCATTACATATTATGAATTATTGTCATAAATAATGCTTAACCGGCTAATGTGCTTTCGTTTTTTTTTGCTTACTTTGGTGTGTGATACAAAAATATTTTTGTTATGCATAAACGATTGACTATCAGCTTATTATTATTAGCTAATTTACTATATGTATTCGCAGTACCTGCTTTCCCCGATTTAATATTATTAAATCAAATTAATGGTAACGATTTAGCTATTAGAATTGGGGGTGATGAATATTTTCATTATACCTTAACTTCTGATGGCTTTTTGATTGCACAAAATGCTATGGGAATTTATGAATATGCTGAATATAAAAATTCTGAGATGGTATTAAGTGGTGTTGCTGCTAAGGATCCTGCAGTTAGGCCTAAAGATCATGAAAAGCACCTACACACTTTTTCAGTTGAAGATGGTGTTAAGCAATCGACTAAAATGCGCTTAGCTTATGATATTGATAATGAACCAATCATTTTGACAAAAAAATCTCAAGATACAATACACATCCCGGTTATATTGGTATCATTTAGTGATATAAAATTTGTATATGATAAGCAAGATGTTGATTCTTTGCTTAATGCTAAGATAATGGATAAAACAATTCCAACAGGTTCAGTACAAACTTATTTGTCTCATTCAACGAATAAAAAATTAAATGTAAAATTTGATGTATATGGTCCGTATAACATACCCGGTACTTGTGCTTATTATGGCGCAAACCAACCATCTTGTACAGGACTATGCGATATTAATCCGCGTGGTATGGTTATTGATGCTTGTAATGCTGCTGATGCTGATATTGTTTTTAGTGACTATGCTACAGATGGTGTTAAGGTAGATCAAGTGTTAGTTATGTATGCCGGATATAATGAAGCTGAGAATGCAACATACACTGATTTTATTTGGCCTCACAAATGGCAATTAGCTAATAAGAATACTATACTTGATGGTGTAATAATATACGATTATACATGTGTATCAGAAATGAGAGGTGATTATAGCAAGCATGAAGATAAACTTTGTGGAATAGGAACTATAGTACACGAATTTTCTCATACATTGGGTTTGCCGGATTTGTATCCAACAAATGGTGGCAACTATTTTACTGTAGGTTATTGGGATGTTATGTGTTATGGAGTTTATCTTAATGAAGGCAGGACACCACCTTTATACTCTGCATACGAGCGTTTTTATTTAGGATATCTGACACCAATACAAATAACTGATCCTTGTGATGTTCAAATACAACCATTGTATACCACAAATCAAGCATATCTTATTTGTGAAGGAGAACATAATTTAGATGGAAAAAATCCTATTCCATCTGATTTTTACCTTCTTGAGAATAGGCGAGAGGTTTTATTTGATTATTATTTATTTAATCATGGAATGTTACTTACAAAAGTTCATTATGATGCTGAAAGGTGGAAAAATTCACAGGTAAATAATGATGAAAGCAATTTAGGAGTATCTTTGATTTCAGCAGGAAATAATACTTCATATCTTGGCTCTGCAAAAGATATTTTCCCGGGGCAAGATCATATTACTGAGTATTTACCATTAGATATAAGCAATATTGTTGACTGGCAAGATGAAAATTTATCTCCACAAAACTTAAATGTAAGTTTTAAGTATAAAGGTGGTTTAGTCGATATATCGAAACAAACCATTAATACTTGTAAACTATCTTACTCAAATAGCATATTGACTGTAAGCGGGTTATCAGGTGTATCAAACTGCGAAATATATGATATGTCAGGATTGTTGCATTCGTCAACTCTATCTGATAATGATATATGCAAAATCTTGGTACCTAAATTATCAAATGGCTTGTATTTGCTCAAGATTAGTAATGATTTAGGTGATAGCATCCATAAATGGGTGAAATATTGATTTTTTTAGTTTTATGTTTACAGAAGATTTAAATCAACCGCAGTGCGAAGCTGTTATGTATAATGAGGG
>MWBK01000263.1 GCA_002069025.1 Bacteroidetes bacterium ADurb.Bin302
AACCATCAACTGTAATTCGGATTCCTGCATGCCGCTCCACCAGAAGGCCGGCTCGATGGAGAGTTGCTGAGAAAAAGCAGAAATTGTTGTGAAAAAAATTATTATGAATGAGAATATCTTTTTCATTGGATCTTTTATTTGATTTGTTAGTTTTTAAATGCTTCTAATACTTTTGTAGGTTTTCCGTCGTCTCCCCATGCACTTAAAGCATAATGACTCCACGAGCGTGCTCCTTGAGGTTCCCAGTAAAATACGCCTAATCCCTTGTTGTTGGGCACTTTTTTTACTTTTGCAATAACTGCCTTTAGCATATCATAAGTGTTCTGTACTTTATCATCTTCACCACCCACTTCAACAACCATCACTTCTTTACCATATCGATTTGCCATATCTTTGAGATTATTTCCCAAATCATCTATACTCTCAGTGTAATCCGGTTTGCCATCGAGCCAATAAGGATAGTATGACATACCAATGATATCATATTTTACATCATGTTTTTTTGCATTATCGAACCAATTACGAAAACGGGCATTATTATTTCCCTGATCAATATGTAGGATTACTTTTGATTCAGGACTAACAGATTTAACGGCATCATATCCTTGATTTAGCAATGCGGCAAGTTGAGGCCAACTATCGGTGCTTCCATCCGGATATAAAAAACCTGTCGGAATTTCGTTTCCAATTTGAACCCATTCGGGGGTAATCCCTTCTTGTTTTAGCCCCTTCATGACATCGACCGTATAGTCATACATTGCTTTTTTGAGTTCTTCAAAATTCAATTCTTGCCAGGCTTTTGGTTTGTTTTGTTTAGCAGGATCGGCCCAGCTGTCACTATAATGAAAATTGATCATTATACGCATTTTCCATTCTTTAGCACGCTTGGCCATTTCGATAGTTTCCTCTTTACTACAATGACCGCTTATGGGATCATCGGATGGATTAACCCATGTGCGTAATCGAATAGAATTGATCCCGAAATTTTTTAGGATTTTGAAACAATCCTCTGCTTCTCCGTTGTCGTTACGAAAGATATAACCGCTTGCTTCCATTTGCGGCAGCCAGCTAATGTCAGCGCCATAAGCAAATTTTGAATTTTCTTCTGATTTAATTTCTGCGTTTTCTCTACAAGAAAAAAGAGAAGCAACTAAAAGGGAATAAATGAAAATAATTTTTTTCATAGTGAACAATAATGTAAAAACTAAGGTATCCTACACATAAGTTATACTTATTTCGGATACCTTTAATCTTAAGTTAATTAATAATCGATTGATTATTTTTTTGACATAGTTGCCTTTTTGCCAGTTTCATCAAGAACAATTAGATATGTTCCTGCTGAAGCCGATATATTTGCTCCATCTTGACTGAGAGCACTTAAGCTTCCACCAAAATTTTTATCCCAGGCTCCATCCCAACGAAATTTGAATTCGCCATCTGAAAGTGTAACCGTGGCAGACCATAATTTAGTTTCTGGGTCATAGCTCATTAATGTACCTTTATCCCATCCACCAGAAGTTGCACTACCAATTATTTCCCATCCAGTTTTTTTAAATTCACAAGTAAGTTTTTTAGTGTCGAGAGATATTTTATAAAAGTTTGCATAGTCGATTTTAATATTTTCATTATCACTTGATGCTATACTAAAAGTCCCTAATGTGTAATCACTGTTCCATATAATTGACGAACCTTTTGGTAAAGCATATTCAGTTGCGCCCCATGATGAACCATCTAAAAATTTGAATTCGGTATTAGCTGGAATATAATAATATCCGACATATTTAAAATCACGTGCTTGAGATGTAAGAGTATAACAACTTGCATCTCCCGGAGCCCAATTTTGATAGCTTCCAGGCATATACATAGTAGCAGAGGATGATTCAATGGTAGTCTCTTCTAACGAATAAGTGTATTTCCCAGCATTTGTGAGATTTAATTTGATAATATATGGACTTGATTTTAGTATTTGAATGTTATCCCCTCCTTCTATTAGATCTCCACTTAGTTCTGTATTTTTTCCAGGTAATGTGCCATAATTATATGACCAATCTCCATTCCCTCTAAATTTAAATTCACCTTCCATTAATGAGACAATTGATGTCCATATTCTTGTATCAGGATTATATTCCATTTGAGTATCAGCACCCCAACCCCCGGAAGTTGCATTGCCAATAATTGCCCATGTAAATGGATTTGAAATAGTCACATTTTTATTCTGATCAATAGTAATTTTGTAAAAACCTTTAGCATCAACTTTTTGATCTTGAGCTAAAACTGTTGCTGTTTTTAGACCATCAACAAGGGCAAATGTTTGTCCATCTTCTTCAAAATATGCATATCCTTCATAAATGCCATCTTCATTCGGGTCACCTAACATAAAAGCAGTTGTATAATCCCAGTCAGGGAAATTCTTAGCAACATACACAAAAGGCCAATCAACAGCTTTCGGATCATATGGTTGAGCTCTAAAATTTATTGTATTTGATGCTGGATCAGCTACATAATCATAAGCTGTAGACTTCAATGATATTTCAATATCATACGTTTGATTGGGATAGCCTCCCACTTTTGCTAAAAGGCTATTTATTTCTCCATAGGTGAATGATAATTCAGTACCGGTTGTTTCTCCAATAACGATACTCTTATTGTTGGTTTTGTTTGTTAGCGTAACAATATAATTAATTGCCGCCGAAACTCCATAATCAACAGCTTTCCATGAAATAACCGGAAATTGATCTGTAGCGTTCTCGCTGCTGAAAATAAATTCACTTTGAGCTAAAACATTAAATTCTGCAGCTTTTTTTAATTTCAAAATAGGTGATCTGTCATCTTCACAAGAAGATAACGAGAAAATTAATCCTATTACTACTATATATAATAAATGTTTCTTATTCATTTTTTTATTTTTCAAAAGTTAATAACCTTCGTTTTGCTTTAAGTTTGTATTCGTCCCTATATCATCAGAAGGAATAGGATATACGTTAAAATGATCATCTACGGCTTTTCCTTGTGCTACACCACCTTTCCATGGCCATAAGTAATCCCCTGACGTAAACTTGCCAAAGCGTACTAGATCTGTACGACGTTGAGCTTCCCAGAATAATTCTCTTCCTCTTTCGTCCAAAACAAAATCAAGTGTCAACTGTGAATCGGTAATTGTTCCCCCTGTTTTATATGCTCTCGAACGTAATTCGTTCATATATCCTAATGCTTGGGTGCGACTACCTCCTTCACCTCCACGAAGAACAGCTTCAATATAATTCAGATAAATTTCTCCTAAACGGAAGAGCGGAAAATCAATGTAAGCTTCACTCGAAGGTGGTAATGATCCGTCTTTATTAACATTATAGAATTTTGCGACAGGTGTTCCATTGTTTTTGAAAGAACTTTGGTCTACAATTTCAATATTTGTAGTAAGCTCTGTATGCAACATCGATTTTCGCGCATCATTTTCGGATAGAGATTCTTTTTCGAAAAGTTTAATCAATGAAGATTTCGCTCTATACCCTTGCCATGCACCTTTAGCATTAGTAGCAGTTTGTAAGTCTGCAGGCCCCATACACAATAAGAAAGTCATTCCTCCCCACGTCATGGTTTCAGCACCTTCATAACGAATAGGAAAAATCATTTCTTTCGAATTCTGATTATCGGCCTTGAACATATCGGCATAAACCGGTTCAAGCTGATAACCGGCATCTATTATTTTTTTGCAATAGGTAATGCACTCTGTATATTTTGGCTGATTAATATATTCTTCTGCATTCAGGTAAAGTCGGGACAGTATCGCCCATGCCGCTGATTTCGAGACATGTCCATAATTCTGACTGTAACCGACAACAGGATCAGGAAGATCCGTTTCACATTCCAAAAGCTCTTGTTCAATGAAATTAAATAGATCCTTTGCCATAATTTGTTGAGGAAGTACATTCCCAATAGGACTATCTTCAGTAACAAAAGGTACATTGCGATACAAATCCAAAGCATATTCATAGGTCATTGCACGCAGAAGGCGAGCTTCAGCTCTGTAAATTTTAATACTATCTTTCAACGTCTCGCTTGCCCCTCTACTATTCAACTTATCTTCAGTTGTTTCTCTCAAAAAAGCATTTGCAACGTTAATTTGATAATAAAGACGGTAATAAGACCCTTTAATCCATGGACTGGATGCACCCCAAGTTATTTGATTGAAATCAGGTATCCCCGGATCGTTCCATGCACAATGCGCAATATCTGATGGAAGATCTTGCATATTCCACAACACTCTCAAAAAAGAGGCCTGACTTCCACCATCAATACCCGCAACATCTTGTTCTGCATCTCCTCCGGCATTACCTCCTATTGCAAAACCTGCATATATTTTAGCTAAACTTTGCGTATATGCATTTAAATCTTTCCCGAATACACGATCGGAAACAAGTTCATCTTCATCTAAAGGTACTGTATTAAGATCATCAATGCAACTGCTTGTAAATAATACAATCCCTAAGAGAGCAATAGTAATCGTTATATATTTTATATTTTTCATTTTGAATTATATTAAAAGTTTAAACTCATTCCCAATAAAAACATTCGAGGACGTGGATAAATATTATTATCTATACCTCCATTAAATTCGGGATCTAAGCCTTTATATTTTGTATAAATAAAAGGATTCTGAACGGTAAAATACAATCTTGCGTTTTGAAGTCCATTGAATATATGATTGAATGAATAACCAAGAGTTATATTATCCATTTTCAAAAATGATGCATTTTGTATATAATAACTTGATCTTGGTTGAGAAGTATAAAAATTGGTGAAAAATGCAGAATTCATT
>MWBK01000264.1 GCA_002069025.1 Bacteroidetes bacterium ADurb.Bin302
CAACCCCACACATACCCCAAGCACCTCTTCTACCTTTTCTACTATGCGTTGTTGCTCGGCGAGAGGGGGAAGAGGGATTATTGTTGTCAAAATTCTTTCTATAGCCAATTTAGGTTGTGCAACCTTATTTGTTTTATCTACAAATTGATTTTGCACAAATTCAGAAGCTATGACTTTTAATAAAAACTTATTGTTGACTTGAATATTTGAAAGCTTAACTGCATTCTCTGTCAAATTCATACCATCAAACATTGGTGGGACACTACCTACGCTACCAATAGTGCCAGCAATAGTCAAATATAAGTCATCTTTATTTATTACATATCTCTTTATTTGCTCATAAACCTCATCTGAAATATATTTTAATTTATCGGATAAAATTGTGTGGTTTTTCATATCAGTAACACGTATGTAAATGTGTTTAGTTGGATTATCTGTCCAATCAAACCCCTTTGGAATTCGCTTACCGCCATGCACTGTTAATATTTCCCCCAATCTCACCCACACCCAACTTTCCGGAATTTCAAAAGGAATTTCCTCGTCGGTTATCGGAGGCAAAGGTTTTTCGGCTTTAATTTTCTTATCTTTAATAAGCTGGGCCTTTTCCGATTTTATGCGTTCTAATAGCACCGAAGCCGGTTCATCGGTCGGGTTTTGGGGCACCAGCTTACCTTGTACTGCGTGTTGCAGTATGCTGTTTTTTAGTTCCTGTGCTGTCATAGTTCGAAGCCCAGTAGGGTGCTAATCTGGTTCAACACATTGTCTATTTTATCGTTAAGCGCCTGACGTCGCTCGTGGTAGTTTACAATGGTGGCTTGGGGGTCGAACACCACTTCTTCTACCTGCGGAAAGCCGCAGAGGTCGATATTGTAGCTACGGTCTTGTATATCTTTTAGCGTATATCGGCGTGCTTTGTCAAAACCATCTATCGCTATTTCTTCGCGCTTGTTCCACCACTCCATAACGGGAGCAAAATGGTCGATTTTCATCGGCTTGGTTTTCGAGAAGTTTTTGAAGCCTTCGGGCATATCCATGCGGTAGAACCAGGTGGCTTCGGTTTTCTTCGTTTTGTCGAAAAACAGAATATTGGTAGTGATAGAGGTGTAGGGCGCAAACACACTTTTGGGTAGTCGTATTACCGTGTGCAGGTTAAACTCTTCCATCAGCTTGGTTTTAATGGCGGTTTTGGCATTGTCGGTGCCAAACATAAAGCCGTCGGGCAGGATAATGGCACAACGTCCTTTTTCGCGCAAACGGAACATAATCACCGACATAAACAGGTCGGCGGTTTCGCTGCTGCGTAGTTCGGTAGGGAAGTTTATCTTTACGGTATCTTTCTCGTTGCCTCCATAAGGCGGGTTCATCAATACCACATCGAACTGGTGCTCGTCTTCGTACTCCCGGACATTTTTTTCCAGTGCATTGCCGTGTACAATGCGCGGACTGTCGAGGTCGTGCAGCAGCATATTGGTCACGCAAAGCAGGTGCGGCAGGGCTTTTTTCTCAATACCAAAGAACGAACGGTTGAAGAGTTCGCGATCTTCCACTGTTTTCACCTGACTGTCCATCAGCTTCATGGCCGAAGTGAGAAATCCACCTGTACCACAGGCAAAGTCAGCCACTTGTTCGCCTAACTGTGGGTTTACCATGAGGGTCATAAATTCGGTAACGGCTCTCGGGGTATAAAATTCACCGGCATTACCTGCACTTTGGAGGTCTTTGAGTATGGTTTCATACAACTCACCAAAAGCATGACGGTCGTCGTACTCATTAAAATCTACTTCGTCAATTACATTTATCACCTGACGGAGCAGTACGCCGTCTTTCTGATAGTTGTAACTGTCTATAAAAGTATCCTTTACAATGGTTTTATTGATAGGTGTATTTTCGTCAATGGGTAATGCTTTGAGCGCAGGAAACAGTGTGTTGTTTACAAACGACAGCAGCGCATCGCCGGTTAGCGTTTTACCATCTTTGTTGTCCACCGCCCAGTTGCGCCAGCGGCATTCTTCGGGAATAATGGATTGGAAATTATCGTCGTAAAACTCCCAGTTTTCTTCTTTGGCATCATACACTTTCAGGAAAAGAATCCATACTATTTGTTCAATGCGTTGTGCGTCGCCGTTGATACCTGCATCGTTGCGCATGACATCCTGTAAGCGTTTGATAATGTTGTTGATACTCATCTTTGAGATTTACTATTTATTCATTTACTATTTACAATTAGGTGGAGCTGTAATCAGGCATATAGCTGGGTGCGCAACTCATGCAAGAAATGCTCAAACTGAGATTTGCCTCCAAAAAGTTTGGCAATTTTAGCCGGACTACCGATTTTGCTGAAAGGGTCGTTCGTTAGTATTTTGCTATCTAAGGCCATAATGCCGTTTTCGGTGTATTTATCGAGCAGGGCATCTATTACATTTTGAGCCATATCTGAATGCTGATACAAATACCCTTTTTTTCGCACATTGTTGGCACGTTCGGCTTTAGTGAGCGGCTTTTTGTCGTAAGCAAAGTGGCAAATCAAATCGAAATCGTCGAGGTCTTTGTTTCCGCTCAACTCCCGCAAAGCTTCTAAAAGCACACCATGGTTTTTCAGTTCTTCCACAATGGCCTCTTTTCGTTCGGTAGCGTTCCATTTATAAAGAAATGATTCGAGCGTAGCAAAACTGTCCAGAATGTTTCGTTTGGTATAATCGCGAAGACTTTCGGTAATTAGTTTTCCGTCTTTGTCGTAATACTGTACCCGTTCGGATATTACTTTGACTTCCACATCGTTTACACGGTATTTGGACGGATAATTCACAGGTGGGTCGCTTATAATATCCCCACCAGGCATACCTGGGTCGCCGTGTCCTGTATTTTCATCTTCAGGATTTCCGCTAGGTGTTTCATCCTCAGGTGGTACGGGCGAATCATCGGGGCCGGGTTCGTAAATCTGAATAGGATCGTCGTTGAAACTGCTGTCGGCAAACAATCGGCTGGCGTTGCGGAAGTCCATAATGGTAAAGAATTCTTTGCCATATTTAGGAGCAAGGCGAGTGCCACGACCGATAATCTGTTTGAACTCGGTCATTCCATTCTCTCCAAACACATTGTCGAGCACAATGAGTTTTACTGTTTTGCAGTCCACACCGGTTGACATCAACCGCGAAGTGGTAACAATAACCGGATAATGGCCTGAATTTTTCAGGGCTATAAAGTTATCGAGTTGCGCTTTCCCTTCGTTGTTGTCTCCGGTAATGCGCATGACATATTTGGGGTTTTGAGCCACAAGGTCGGCATTTTCGTTTACCAATGCCTGACGCATGCGCTCGGCATGGTCGATATCCACACAAAACACAATGGTTTTGTCCTGTCGGTTGGTCTTTTTCAGAAACTCGGATATCTTCTTTGCAATGGTGAGTGTGCGTTTGTCCAGCACAATTTTACGGTCGAAATCATTGATATTGTATTCTCTGTCTTCAATCAGGTTGCCATTGATATCCAATTTGCCTGTTTCGGGGCGATAGCCTTCCATGTCTTTGTCCAAGCCAATACGCACCACCTTGTAGGGTGCAAGGAAACCATCGTCAATACCCTGTTTCAGACTATATGTGTAAAGCGGTTCACCGAAATAAAATGAATTGGAAATATCTTTGGTTTCTTTGGGCGTGGCGGTCATACCTATGTGTGTGGCGCTTGTAAAGTAGTCGAGCACTTTACGCCAGCGCGATTCATCACGAGCACTACCACGGTGGCACTCGTCCACAAAAATCAGGTCGAAGAAATCGGGGCTGAATTGACGGAATGGCTCGTTGTTTTCGTCGCCAGCTAACTGGTGATACAGCGACATATAGATTTCGTAAGCACTATCCAGTTTGCGGTCTTCTACCTTGGTCATTACCTTTTCGAATGGCTTGAAGTCGTTGGCCATTGTTTGGTCAATAAGGATATTGCGATCGGCCAGATAGAGCACACGACTTACCTTTCCTGCTTTTTTCAGGCGGTAAATAATCTGGAAAGCCGTCATGGTTTTGCCCGTACCCGTAGCCATCACCAAAAAGATTCGCTTTTCGCCTCTGGCTACAGCTTCCACACATCTGTTAATCGCAATGCGCTGGTAATATCGGGGTGAATTACCACCTGTCTCAAAATAATAAGGTTCAGAAATAATTTTTTCCTCTTCTTCGGTTATATTTTTTGTGCCTTTAAAACGACTCCACAACTCGTCGGGCGTTGGAAAACTACCCGAAGGGATTTCTCTTTCTACGCCAGTCATCATGTCGTGTTCCAAAAAACCATCGCCATTGGCACTGTAAGCAAATGGAGCATCGAGCAGAATAGCATAATCAATGGCTTGTTGCATACCATCGCCTACACCGTGTTTATTGTCTTTTGCTTCGACTACTGCAAGGGCTATTTTACTGGTTTGGTCGTTGTAAAACAGCACATAATCAGCCCTTTTCTTCTCACCCCGGGCGGTAAATTTCCCTCTTACAATGATTCTACCATCTGTAAAACTATATTCTGCACGAATCTGCCTCAGCATATCCCAATTAGCAGCGAGTATATCGGGTGTGATAAAGTTCATCTTTATCTCTTCTTCCGACATATGTTTTTTGTGAAGTGAGTCTGGCATAGAAGAATTGGTCGTTTAATGGTTGAAATGCAAAAGTACTAAAAAAAGTGAAGTGTGAACTTCTATATCACTTTGTTTAAGACCGGCAGAGCGAAGGGAATCGGCTGACGACCAAATGTCGGACTCGTATTGTAGAATATTTAATGGCATATTTTTAGACTTGTTTAGTCACAAAAGTACAAAAATTATTTAAGAATGTGATTTTAAAAAGAATGTAAAAAGATGCACCTAATATTGTGTTTATTTCTATTAGAAGCGGTAGTTCTCATTTATGTTTTTTGCCCATAAACGAGTAAATTAATCAAACAATAAAACTGAGAATGCCATGCAGATTCAAGAATTACATATTCCCCCTCACTCTCAAAAACCTTCAAAACTAACAGGAACTTTGTTTAAAGCCTCCTCCTCCAATCTCATCTTTTTTGTCATGATAGCAACTATATAATAAGGTTTTGGGAGAATCTTAAATGAAGTGCTTGCCCTTTCAATTTTATCTGAAAGAAATAATTTCGACTCTATTGAAGTAAAATATTCAGAATCAACTTTTTTGTTTTTGTAAACCGACTTCATGTAAAATTTATATTTGCACTCGGATATATAATAGCAATCTCCTATTTTAGAGTATTTTGTATTGCTTTTTGTAATCCAAGTATCATAATTAAAACCCCTGGATGCAACCACATTTCTAAGTATTGAAGAAGTTTGTGTTTTGATATTACATTCAGTTCCTGAATTCTTTTCAGCTTCAAGAATAACATTGTTTAAAGTATCTAAAACAATATAACCCTCATCATCCTGAAACTTTTTTGAGCTAAATATCAATTGAATTACATTTTTATCCTCGCCCACAAAAGAACTATTTTGACTGAAATCATATTCATTTAAAAATTTGTTATCGAATCCGTTTACAAAATCATCATATAACATCCGCCTTAAATTTGAGAAATCTACACCGGCAGTTTTATTCTTGTATTTAATCGTATTACTTTGAGCATCAATCTTAAATTGAACATCTTTTTTCATCTTTGGAAATTCAATATTTCCTTTACTTTTAAATTCATAGCCATTGGAATCTGTCAAAGTATATGTTTCATACTTATATGAAAAAGTCTTTTCTAATGTTTGATAGTTTTTCCCTTTTCCCTTGATTACTCTAGATAATACAGCATTTATCCACTTGGGTTGTCGTTTATTCACAACTACTTCGTTTAATAAAACTGAAGTAGGTATTAAAAAAATCGTGTCTTGAACATTCTCTTTTTTTATTTCAACTTTTCCATAGTTGATATGCGACAAAAAAAGTGTATTAAAAGAAAAATCTATTTCGAATTGACCTTGCTCATTACTCATAGAACCTAAAATCAAGTCAGCATTTTTTGTATAAATACTTACATAAGGGATTGGTTGTTTGGTTGTTTTATCAACCACAACAGCTTTAGTTTGCGATATCATTAATTGCGTAGAAACAATTAGTAGTATCTGCGCTATCAAAATGATTTTTTGTTTAGATGATTTCATAATAGTATTACAATATTATCGCAAATGTAGAATAAAACTCTCAAGTCACAAAACAATTATAATTATGCCAAAAATCACTATCTTTGGCACTTGAAACACATTACAATTATGGATAATACAAAAATACGCGTAAGATTTGCGCCAAGCCCTACAGGAGCACTACATATAGGTGGAGTTAGGACTGCGCTTTATAACTATTTGTTCGCAAAAAAGCATGCAGGAAACATGATTTTGCGAATTGAAGATACAGACTCGCAACGTTTTGTACCCGGAGCAGAAAAATATATAATTGAAGCACTAAGCTGGTTGGGCATAAAATTTGACGAGGGAATTGAGAATGGACAGGCCACATGTCGCCAAAGCGAGCGCAAAGAGATATATAAGAAATATGTTGATCAATTGCTGGATGCAGGAAAAGCTTATATTGCGTTCGACACTCCTTCTGAGCTAGATGCAAAAAGGCAAGAAATACCTAATTTTCAGTATGATGCACATACACGAGGATTAATGAAAAACTCGCTTACTCTGTCGCCTGAAGAAACAAAAGCAAAGATTGATGCTGAAGAACCTTACGTTGTACGCATTATGATCGAACCTAATCAAAACATTACAGTTCATGATTTAATTCGCGGAGATGTTACTATCAATTCATCTATATTAGATGATAAAGTTCTATATAAATCTGCAGACAAGCTACCTACATATCACTTGGCAAACATTGTTGACGACCATTTAATGGAAATCAGCCATGTAATTAGAGGAGAGGAATGGTTACCATCAGCTCCGCTTCATGTATTACTTTATCGCTATTTCGGTTGGGAAGATACAATGCCACAATTTGCACATCTTCCACTGCTTTTAAAACCTGATGGTAATGGTAAACTGAGCAAGCGCGATGGAGACAGACTAGGATTTCCGGTATTCCCATTAGATTGGATAGACCCAAAAACCGGTGAAAAATCATCAGGATATCGCGAAGCTGGCTACTTTCCCGAAGCTGTGGTTAATTTCTTGGCACTATTGGGATGGCACGCAGAAGGAGACGAAGAGTTCTTCTCTATGGAGCAATTAATAGAACAATTCTCTTTGAAAAGAGTTAGTAAAAGTGGAGCCAAGTTCGATTACGAAAAAGGCAAATGGTTTAACCATCAATATCTTATGGCTAAAGATGATGCAGAACTTGCAATTGCATTACTTCCTTCGCTACAAAAAGATCATAATATTAATCCAAATATAGATATGCTTAAATCTGTAGTTGGACTAACAAAAAGTCGCTGTAATTTTATATCAGATTTTTGGGAACAGATTCACTTCTTCTTTGAAGCACCAACATCATACGACGAAAAAACACGTCAAAAACGTTGGAAAGAAGATTCTCCACGCGAAATGCAGGAACTATACAAAGTACTTGAACAAATAGACGATTTTAGTATAGAGAACTCAGAAAAAACCGTGATGGATTGGATTAATGCAAATTCATATCATACAGGCAATATTATGAACGCATTCCGTCTATGTATTGTAGGTGAAGGTAAAGGACCACATATGTTCGATATTACTACACTTATTGGGAAAGAAGAAACATTAAGACGCTTAAATAGCGCAATAAAAGCATTATCATAATGAAGAAAAACTGCATATTTATATTAGCCCTATTAATAATCGGAACTCTAGGCATTTCGGCACAAACAAACCTACACCCTAAAAGAGAATTTAGGGGAGTTTGGATGCACACAGTTTCGAACAACTATTACAAAAATCTTACACCCGAACAATGGAGAGATACTATCAGTAAGCAACTAGATGAATATCAGAAAAATGGTATAAACGCAATAGTTTTTCAGGTAAGACCGGAGGGTGATGCATTTTATAAGTCAGACCTTGAACCATGGAGTAGGTTTCTTACAGGCGAACAAGGGAAGGCACCAGAACCATTTTTTGATCCAATGGAGTTCTTAATAGAAGAATGCCATAAACGCTGTATGGAATTTCACGCATGGTTAAACCCATATAGAGCAAACTCGAATAAAGAAAATAGGCTCGTTTGGTTTCATCGTTATTATGAAAAACGCTATTTGTTCATATCTTATGGCAACCAATTATTCTTTAATCCGGGCATTCCTGAAAATAGGGAATTTATATGTCAAGTAGTTAAGGATATAGTGAGTAGATATGATGTTGATGCCATACACATGGACGATTATTTCTATCCATACCCTATCAAAGGCATTAAATTCCCGGATGATGCAACATTCAAGAAATATGGTATTCCTGATGGATATACCAATGCAACCAAAGGCGATTGGCGCAGAGATAATGTAAATAAATTGATTCAAGAATTAAACAGCACTATTAAATCAACGAAACCATGGGTAAGATTCGGTATCAGCCCGTTCGGAATATATAGGAACAAACGTCAGGATGAGAATGGCAGTAACACTAATGGATTATGCAATTACGACGACTTATATGCTGACATAATGCTATGGGTACGCAATGGATGGATAGATTATTGTGTGCCGCAATTGTATTGGGAAATAGGACATAAATTAGCTGATTTTGAGGTATTGGCACATTGGTGGGCAGAAAATACAAATCCTAATGTGCGTTTGTACATCGGAGAGGATGTGATGCGTACATACAATCAACTAGCACAGAAAATGGAACTTACAAGAAGTCTAAAAAATATTGAAGGTAATTGTTTCTGGAGCGGCGATGCACTACTAAAAAATCCCGGAGGAATAGAAGATAGTTTGCAAAAGCGTTATCATTTAAAGCCTGCACTGCTTCCACTTTATAATAATATTGACAGTATATCTCCTGACGCTCCTTATAAGCTTAACTTTGATTTAATGGGTACAGAGCCTCTATTAAAATGGGAATCAGGTATAGAAACACTCGAAACAAATAAAGTGCGATATTACGCAGTGTACTCTTTCGATATTAACGAAACTATTAATATTACAAGTACACGCAATCTATTGGGATTTACCATCAACAAGTATTACACCTTACCTGAAAATGCAGATGCATTATGTAAAAAGTATGTTGTGACTGCTATTGACAGAGTACACAACGAAAGTAAACCCAGCGAAGCCCTGTTGTACACGGAATAAAAACTCTTACATACAAAAACAAAAAACAAATGAAAAAATTACTATTAACAACTATCTTATTTTGTGGGGTGCTCAGTATATACGCATCCACACGAGTAGAATTTACACTTGACGGTAAAAATAGAGTTTACGTTTTGTATTCTCCCTCTTTTGCCAACGAGTCTGAAACATATTCATTAGCTGTATTATTACATGGCATCGGACAAACCATAGAAACTTTTATGGACGAACAGACAGCACAAAATATAGCTGATAACAATTCAACTTATCTGGTTTTGCCTCAAGCATTACCTGAGCAAGATCCGAATATTATTTCTGCTTCAGGTTATTACAATCAGGCTTTTAAAACAAGCATAAGTACAAGTGCATGGGGTGCAGGGGTTAGTGTAGAAATTGAGGATATTATTGCTGACCCAAATACGCAACAATTATTTTGCATGTTATATCCTACTATATGTTCAGCAGGGAAACTAGAATTAAATGCAAATGTGGATGATGTAAAACTTATAAATACTATTATAGATCAACTCACCAGCGATAGTGAGATTTACATTGATAATGACCGTATTTATATGGCAGGTTTATCTTTAGGTGGTGCAATGGCATATAAATATACATTTAGTGAAGACCCACAAATTAATAAAGTTGCTATTGTAAGTGGTTTTGTTGGGGCATCTATTGATACAACAGGAGTATTAAATATTCCCATTATGGTATTGCATAGCAAAACAGATGAGACTATTCCATACGAGGGCGGATCATTCAATGGATCAATCGAAAATACTGTTAAATCATGGATTAATAAGAACGCACATTCAGATCCTAACATATATCAGATAGGTTCCGGTGTTGAAGGAACTACAATATACGACTACAGCGAATCACCAAGGGTTTTGTTTTATAAAATTGAGGAAGCATCACACACACTTTCTGACGTACATGGCTTTGATCCGAATACAGAAATATGGAAATTCTTCAATAATATTCCTTTGAGTGTGGATGATGCAAAAACAGACAAACTTGATATTTTCCCCAATCCTGCAGATGATATATTGTACACATCAGAAGATGGCATGTACTCGATCACGGATTTAAGCGGAAGAATTCTTAAGAAAGGATATACTGATGAGTACAGCATAGACTTAAAAGGCCTTTCAAGAGGACGTTACATTGTTGGTGTAACAACCGATACCGAAACATATAAAGCTGTTTTATTAAAAAAGTAAATTAGCTTATATCATACAAAAAGCAGGCGAACTCAATTGAATTCGCCTGCTTTTTTATTTCACTTAAATATTATTTGAATGCTCTAAATATATCCATTCCGTTAGCATAGAGTAATAATAACAACAGAATAAACAATCCTATTTTCTGCATTCTTATCATAAACTCTTGGCTTAATTTCTTTCTTGTAATCATTTCATAAAGCAAGAACAATATATGTCCACCATCTAAAGCAGGTATTGGTAAAACATTCATAAATGCCAATATTACAGATATATAAGCTGTTAGATACCAGAATGCCGCCCATGAGAAATTTCCGGGAAATAGACTTGTTATTGTACCAAAACCGCCCAAACTCTCCACTCCTTCTTTTGAAAACACCATTTTCATATCGCTACCATATCCGGTAAATGTCTTTACACCTTTTTCGATGCCGGCAGGAAATGATTCAAAAAAGCCATATTCATAATTTACAGTAGGATATACCTCAAAATAAGGTTTAACATATACACCTATGCGTCCGGCAGAATCCAAAGCCAATGAAACTGAATCTTCCAATCCGGCACGATAAAAGTTTAATTTTATTACATTGTTTTTGTTATTTTGAAATATAGCATACGAATCATCCATTGTAATTATTACAGTATCATTTACACCCACAATACTATCTCCCACTTGCAATCCGGCACTTTCAGCAGGCCCTCCGTTAATTACTTCTCGTACAACAAAAGGAATCCGATATGATGCAAATCCCTGCTTAGATGCAATCATATCTTTCATAAATGTACTTGTCATTGTCAAAGTATGCTCCTTACCATCTCGCAACACAACTACTTGCGATGCACCAATGATTTTTCTCATTGATTCCTCATCAAAGTACACAAGACTATCTCCGTCTGCTGATAATATAATATCCCCATCTTTAAATCCTTGTGCATGGGCTACCTCCGAAAAATCCATTCCAAGCTTAGCTTCGCGCATAGGAACATTACTCTCGCCATAAGTAAACAAAACCATAGAGTAAATAACTATGGCAGCAATAAAATTCATAACTACCCCTGCCAACATTATTATTAATCTTTGCCATGCCGGCTTCGATCTAAATTCCCAATCCTGAACAGGCTTTTTCATTTGATCAGTGTCAAGACTTTCGTCTATCATTCCTGCAAGTTTTACATAGCCGCCAAATGGCAACCACCCTATCCCATATTCAGTTTCACTGTTCTTTGGTTTCCATTTGAGCAATGAAAAACCGGGATTAAAAAACAAATAAAATTTTTCAACTCTTACTCCGAAAATTTTTGCAGTTATAAAGTGTCCAAATTCATGAACAATAACCAATAACGACAAACATGCCAACAACTGTAATATTTGAATCAACAATTGCATATTAAAAATGTTTTGGTAATTATATATTTAAATATTTATGTTCAGCTACTAATTTACGCGTTTCCGAATCAGTAGCCACATAATCCTCATAAGTCGGCTTCTCAATAAACGGAACTTTATTCATCGCAAATTCAATTACATCACTCATTTGTAAGAAACCTATCTTTCCTTGTAAAAATGCCGATACTACAACTTCATTCGAAGCATTAATTATACATGCCATATTTCCACCTCGTTTCAATGCCTCGTAAGCAAATCCTAAATTTCTAAACTTGTTTAAATCAGGACGTTCAAAACTCAAATTTGCTAAATCAAAAAAATCAAGACGCGAATATGAATTTTCAAGACGATTAGGATATGCAAAAGCATATTGTATGGGCAAACGCATATCAGGCATACCCAGTTGAGCCTTTACTGCACCATCTGCGAACTGCACCATCGAATGTATAATAGACTGCGGATGCACAACTACTTCTATCTGACTACTCTCAACTCCAAACAACCATTTGGCTTCAATTACCTCAAAACCTTTATTCATCATACTTGCAGAATCAATGGTAATTTTAGCTCCCATCGACCAATTTGGATGCTTTAATGCATCTGATTTGGTGACATTCTGCAATTCCTCAAGTGTTTTTGTCCTAAATGGACCACCGGAAGCTGTAAGTAAGATCTTTTCAATTTTATTATCCCCCTCGCCTGACAAACACTGAAATATTGCTGAGTGTTCAGAATCAACAGGAATAATTGTGCTATTATAATTTTGTGCTAAAGAGCATATTAACTCACCTGCCACAACCAATGTCTCTTTATTTGCTAAAGCAATTGTTTTACTTGCTTTTACAGCATGTATGGTAGGCAATAATCCTGCATAACCAACCATAGCCGTTAATACCATATCGACAGATGGCATCTCTACAAGTTCGCAAATAGATTGCATCCCGGCAAACACTTTTATATCTTCATCTGCCAATGCATTCTTTAATCTATCATAATGTTGTTCGTTTGTTATTACTACAAACAGCGGTTTAAAACGACGTGCTTGCTCAATTAGCATATCAACATTATTGTTTGCTGTCAGCGCATATACTTCAAACAAATCAGGATGCGTTGAAATTACGTCCAAGGCCTGAGTTCCAATAGAACCGGTTGAACCTAATATCGCTATTCGTTTTTTCATTCTAATACTATGTAATTACTTGGATCCTGTGGTTGCATACCACTCCACAATTCAAAATGCAACGAAGGCTTATCTTTTTTATCGACATGTCCTACAATTGCAATAACCTCACCGGTTTTAACCACATCGCCTGTTTTCTTAAACACCATGGATGCCCCTTTGTAAACTGATATAAAATTCTGTTTATGCAAAATCTGAATAAAATAGCCTTCTTGAGGATCATAAGACGATGTCAGGACAACACCCTGATAAACAGCCGAAATAGTTGCATTTGGCTGAGTTGATATATCAATACCGAAATGATTCTGCACCGGTGTAAATTTTCCTGTAATAATACCATTAACAGGTCTAAAAAACACCATGTCTGTTGTTGCATTTGTAGTAGTAGCCAGATTATATCTTTCTTCATCTTCAAAGTTTTTACAGAACTCCTTTTCTTCTGCTGTTTTTTCCATTAAAACTTCTTCCCTTTGCTGCGCCATCAACGAATCCGAAGTTATTGTAGTATCAATAGGAATGTTACCCATAACAACTTCCTTAATTGTATTCAAATAAACTTGTCGCATTTCAACTTCCCGGGTTAAAGAGTCTATTTTCATAGCATCCTCAACTACTTCTTTCCTTAATGTCATATCTACGTTTTCAGGCAATAATTTCCTCAATGGTGTTACCCATATCAAAAGTGAAAACAAAGCCATCGCAAGTAATAATATTACCATTGAGAGTACAAAAAAACTAAGGGCTGACAATCTAAAGTGATACACCTCTTCCAAAGTTCCCTCGTTAAGTACGGATAACTTATATTTTACTCTTATTCGTTTGAAAAAACTTAGTTTATTACCTTTTCGCATTTTATTCATAATCTCAAATTAACTGGACAAAGATAGTGCAAGCCGAGAGTAAATGAAAATTTATTTTCGTTTGCCGAGGCGCAGCCTATTTTATGAAAAGATAGTGCAAGTGAGCGTAGAGGCAAAATTTATTTTGACTCTACCGAGCGCAGCCTATTTTATGAAAAGATAGTGCAAGCCGAGAGCAAATGAAAATTTATTTTCAATTTGCCGAGGCGCAGCCTATCTTGAACTAAATGTTAGTGATAGTGCAAGCCGAGAGCAAATGAAAATTTATTTTCAATTTGCCGAGGCGCAGCCTATCTTGAACCAAAGGTTAAAGATAGTGCAAGTGAGCGTAGAGGCAAAATAAAAAAAGTTCACCCCGCAAAAGCGAGATGAACCTTTTAATATTTTATAATCTTATAAGATTATTCTACAGGAGCTTCGCATGAAGTCCATTTGTATTGTTCAGCATTTGAAGCATCAAAAAAGATTTCTGTATTGTCGCCCAAAGATTTGTTAGCGCAATCCTTCCATTCACCAACCTCAGTTTCAACATTTACTACATATTCCTGTAATTGATCATCCCAACTTGATTCTGTCAAACGGAATTTGTATTCTGATGTAGCTTGACCTGTTACGGTTGCCGTCCAATTTCCTTCTCCATTTAATACCATAGGAACAGCTGTACCCCAAGTTGATTCTTTGAAAGAACCAATGATATAAACTTGAGCATCTTCCGGTGTGCAAGCGGGAGCTTTAAAAGAAATGTTGTACTCTTCGTCAGGTACACAAGGTACTGATTGCCACTGTGCAACTTCTATGTAAACTACCGACTCAGAAATC
>MWBK01000265.1 GCA_002069025.1 Bacteroidetes bacterium ADurb.Bin302
ATATACAAAGACTTGACTTAGTTGTTTTTAATAGGAGAGAGGCATTCTCACCAGTCGTACTACGGCATAAATACTGTCCACTGATATGTTTAATAGAATAAAGGTTTTTAGTTTCATTTTCAGAGGCATAAACACGCTTACGAGCAAGTCCATCATAAGGACTTGGTAACGGTAAATTACCTATCCAATCAAATATATAGTCTGATGATTTAGATGCAACGAATGGTTGACCATACATCATAATAGACGCCATATCAAAAGGAGTATTCAAGGTATTTCCGCCCTCTATACCAAAATCAGAACCAATGGAATTAACGTATATATGACCCTTACGATCCTCTCGCTGATGTTCATGAGTAAAACCTAAAACATGAGTCATTTCATGAAAAAAAGCACGATATGTTAAGGCAAAATCTTTAGAAAATATCAATTGATTTTCACCTCCAAAAACACTTACGTTACCAACTGAGGCACATGCAGCTACATTCTTTAAGCCACACGCGGTAGTTAGATCTCCCTTATATAAATAGACATATACAGTACTACTACGTGTTGGGGTAGAGACTTCCTTAAAATCTATAGATAAGCCATTAGACAAATCTTTTAATGCTCGTGCAAATTCTCTTTTTGCATTTGTGCTCATAGAAACAATACCTTTAGATTCATCAGCTGGAACAAAATAATAATCAATAACGGCATTAATTCCCCATTTTGGAGTGCCTGTTTTAAATAAAGCACTTTGAGTAGTTCCTTTTTTTAGGACATTAGAAGAAACAAGCTGTTCTGCAGTGAAAATCATATCCCCTTCTACTAGAAAATTTCCATCTTCTAGCTGAATTACATCCGCTACAGCATCTGTTTGAGCATTTGTATCTGTGTTTGAATTTTCTGCTTGAACTGGAGTAATCTCCGATGAACAAGCCACGAATAAAGACAAGAACATAGCAAGAACTAGGCTCCGTTCAATAAACAATTGTATCATTTATTTTCTCCTGATATGGACAACATTGTCCAACGGAGCAAAATATAAAATAATGTCTATTTAAATCAACATGAAATGATGAAATACTTTTCCTTCTTTTTCAAAAAAAAAACGCTTTCTTCCTTTGTAAATAAAATATGCATTAGCATTTTTCATTATTCATAACTCAGCTTATTAAACAAAAAAAGAGCCCAATAAAATACTAGGCTCTTTCGTTTATTTATTTAAGATTCATTAGCGGTTGATAAATTTTTGATAATTTACCATTGAACCTTGCTTCATTCGAATCACATAATGACCTGCTGGCATTCCAGAAGGATCCCAACTAAAGTTGAAATTGCCTGCATTTAAGCTTTCGTTCAACAAAGTCTTAATTTTATGACCCTGTATGTCAAATAGATCTACCGATACAATTCCTGACTGAGCCACACTGAGATTGATTTCATTTTTATGAATCATCAGATTAATATTTGATTTATTGTAAATATTCTTTGACTTTTCCGTTATTTTTAATGGAACATAGCCAGGAATAGTCGTTGGCGCAGCCACATTGACAGCAGTACCACTTCCTGTTAAAGTAAACACCGCAGAGCCAATTTTAGAATCAGCCTGGCTATCTGTTAGTACACTCAAAATAGTGATTGTTCCTGTATGCGCTCCATCAGGGGTATATATCAACGTATCTTTTGTTGCATTTATTGTAAGAGTTCCTGTATAATTAGGATCTAAATAATAAGCCCCAAATGTTAATGGATCACCATCCGCGTCTTTTGCTCGCACAGTATGTAAAGAGATATAAATTGGAGCTGTATTTGGTTTTGAGCCCATATTAGCTTTTGCATAAATGGTTGGAGCTTGATTTTCACAAATTAAATTAATCGTTGCGCTTGCAGTTCCATTTGCATTTTGAGCAGTATAGTTAAGTGTAACTAGACCAGGTGTTCCTGGAGGAGTAAAAGTCATTGAATCGCCACTGAAAACGATACTACCAGCACTTACAGTAGCGGCAGTTATAGACATTGATGAAGCAACCTTTGAAATTGGATTTGAAGCTCCAATCGTGCTAAGTTTTAATTTTTTTGGTTCCTTATAACTAACAGAAAGAGTTGTATCTGCTAAAATAGGCTTGCGATCAGTCATTTTAATTACAATTCGTTCTTGAATAGTTACACTACCCTGTGTTACATTATAATTTATAATAATTTGTTCTGGAGACCCGTATTCTGCACTATTGAATGTAATAGAATTATCGGTAAAAGTAACAGAACCAGATACAGGATCTGCTACAGCTGAAATCGCCCCTCGAATACCTAATTCTGAACTAAAAACTTTACTTGCACCTTCTGAAACAGACGCCACAATAGTATTTCCTAAAGGGTGTGTTGAAGGGACAAAACTTTTCCATTTATTAGTGCTTATATAAGCATTAAAAACACCTGCAGATGTATTTGTTCCAGAAAAGCGGCTCTTTGCATTATCCAAATTTAGAACAGTTGTTCCTTCTGGAAACATGGCTGATGATTGTGTTCCTGTTCCAGCATACCACATACAGCCACTGACCTTATTTTGATCCATCCAAGAGCGCCAACTAGAGGCATCACTAATGTTTCCATCGCCACTTGCATCAGAAGCCCCCCATTCTGTAATAAAAATTGGAGCTGAAGACATAGCACTAGAACCATTACTTTTATAACCATCATGATTTGCTGCAGCATAAAAATGCAAAGTGTAAGCAATATTGCTGTAAGTATTATGCAAACCCTGACTAACCTGTTGATTTGGTTGAGATGAGTAGAATGGAGTACCTACAACGACTAAATTATTATTACCAGCATTACGAATAGCAGCAACCACTGATTTAGCGTAATTATTGATGGCGCCAGCATCAT
>MWBK01000266.1 GCA_002069025.1 Bacteroidetes bacterium ADurb.Bin302
TTTGATAAAACTAAATTTCAAAATGACAAAGAACGATTTGGACCAAATGGGCCAAATTTATTTAATTATAAATAACGTCCTATTTTTAATGGGACACTAGTGATTTAGTATATCTACGCATTTTTATGAATAGTATTTTTTAATGTAAACTTATTTATCATTAGTTCTATTTCTCCAAATTGTATCATGGCATTAAATAGTCTGATTCTATTATACGTATATATATCTTCCAAATAAATATTTCGTTCTTTAATGGTAAAATTGCCTAGCAATTGTTCCCGGCGAGTCCCTTTTAAAAGTGGTTTTGCAGGTGTCTCCCATTCCATCCCATTCCACAATGCAATGTTACAGAAACTTGTGTCTGTAACAAGTCCATTCTTAACAATTAGAATATCATCGGCATCATTACGCAAATCAAACAATTGATTAATCCGATTACGATCAGTGCTCTTATATTGATAATTTATTTCGTTATCAAAAACAAGGCTCAGACAGTTTATAGACGGCAGTTTATAAGGTTGATAACTAACTTCGATTATCTCTTGATCATATATTACTCTGCATTTTGTTCGCTCAAAATGTGTCTCAGCATTAATAAAATCTTCAAGATTGACGAATGAGGAGGATCCAAATAACTCTTTACGAGTAGTATTAAAGCGCTTATTATGAAAGGAAAGATTCTGAATCTGTCCTTTTTCTATACAAATTGATTCAATATAGTGGCACATATACTTTCTGTATCATTTCGTTGTACTCAGACTCTAAATTACTTTTTGCTGTAATACCTCCGCCACTTTTGAAGTAGAATTTGCCGTCGGCCTGTTCTATAAAACGGATCATAACAGTACTATCCAATCTTTCACCATCAAAATAGCCAGCAATACCTGTATAAAATCCTCTTTTATGTGTTTCAGATTCACTTATAATTGCCTGCGTCTTCTTTTTAGGTGCTCCTGTAATTGAGCCGGCAGGTAATAAGGCAAAAAGAATATCCCCCAACTTGGCACTATAATCAACAGGGAGTTTTCCTTTTATTTCGGAACTTACTTGAAGCAAAGAGCCTTTATTTGTCATTATTTTATCCAAATAGCGGTATTTACTTACTGTAACATCTTTTGCAACAATACTCAAATCATTTCTAATCAGATCAACAATTGTTGCATGCTCTGCAGACTCTTTCAAATCATTCAGAATACAATGCTCAGCATCCGGTAATGAGGCATCAATTGTTCCTTTCATGGGATAGGAATAAATCTCGCCATTTTGTATACGAACAAATATTTCTGGCGAAAAAAATACAAACCGATCTTTAAACCACATTTTATATAGGGAATCCGATCGAAGAAAAAGCTCCTGCAACGAAAGATTTGTTTCAACCAGAGTAGCACAAGTAAGGTTGGTTAAATACGAATTCCCTTCATTAATATTCTTGATAACAGTTTGAAATGATCGTTTATAATTTTTCCACGACACAGGCTTCACAACCCATTTTATATCTTTATCTAATTTTGTTGTCCTTTCCGGGTCAGAATTAAAATTACCCATCAGCTCCCCTCCTGCTCTATTTATATTACAAGCATTATCAACATTCGTGAAGCCATTCAAATTGAATAAACATTCTTTAGAGTTGATAAGATGAGGTTCTTCGATAAAGATTTCAGCCTGATCATAATCAATAATAAATAGAAAAGGCTTGCCCGATTTACCTAGCAGGTTCATACGGTCAAGCGCTTCTTGTTTAGTAAAAAGTTTCATTTTATTTTAGGAAACGTTCTGTTAATCCACCAAAAGCATCTATGCGGCGATCTCTAAAAAATGGCCAAGCAATTCCCCTTGTGGACCAGCAACAAAACTATTTCCCCAAAACTGGATACCATTTGTTTGCCCCGAAGGATCAGGTTCATGTCCGGTTCTGTTCACCGAAATTACTGGTATACCGTTTGCAACTGCATGAGCACGTTGAGAAATAACCCAAGCACCAAGTTGTCTGTCTTTCTCATCAGAAGGATCGCTACTCTCCCATCCAATTGCTGTAGGATAAATAAGTATTTCTGCACCACGCATGGCCATCAGACGCGCAGCTTCCGGATACCATTGATCCCAACAAACCAATACGCCCAAACGTCCAACAGAAGTATCAATCGGCTCGAAACCTAAATCACCTGGTGTAAAATAGAATTTCTCGTAATAAGCAGGATCATCTGGAATATGCATTTTTCTGTATTTACCAGCAATGCTGCCGTCGCGTTCCAAAACAACTGCAGTATTATGATATAAACCAGGAGCTCTTTTTTCAAACAAAGAGAGTACAATCACGACTCCTAATTCTTTTGCAAGAGCTCCAAATATTTCTGTAGAAGGTCCCGGAATAGACTCTGCTAGGTCAAAAAGAGTAGTATCTTCTGTCTGACAAAAATAGAGTCCATTATGTAACTCCTGCAAAACGATTAGTTCGGCACCATCTTTTGCACAACTGCAGATACCAGCTTTCAATCTTTCGATATTATCAGCTATATTACCTGTATTTTTTTGTTGAATTAAACCTACTTTCAATTTCATACTTCTATTCTTTTATAAAACCCTCTGGATATTGCATCGTAACACAATGAAGAGATCCGTGTTGTTTTATCAACGGTAAACAATTAATTCCTACAATTTCACGGTCTGGGAAAGCCTTTCTCAACTGACTTATGGCCTCATTATCTTTAGGAGAATTATAAGTTGGCAATAATACAGCTCCATTGATAATAAGGAAATTAGCATATGTTGCAGGCAAACGCTCACCATTCCATTCCACTTTATCTGCCATTGGCAAATCAATAAGTTTATATGGTTTATTATCTAGCGTACGGAACTCCTTAAGCTGCTCTTCCATCTCTTTAAGCTCTGCAAAATGTTCATCAGCTTCATCATCACATTTTACATAGGCAATAGTATCCTCGTTACAAAGACGAGCCAATGTATCAACATGACTATCCGTATCATCTCCGGCTAAATATCCACTTTCGAGCCATAAAACCTGCTTAAACCCAAAAATATCTTTAAGTTGATTTTCAATCTCTTCCCTGCATAAATACTCATTACGATTGAGAGACAATAAACATTCTGCCGTTGTTAGTAATGTACCCTTTCCATCAGATTCGAGGCTACCTCCTTCCAGTACGAATGGTTGCATATTTAGAGGTAAAACTTCGTCGGCAAATGTATCCGACATAAACAACCTTCGAGTAATCAGATTATCTTTATCTGCAGCAAACTTCATCCCCCAGCCGTTAAAAACAAAGTCGTAAACCGCCGGAGTGCCATCGATAAAAACAGAAATACCACCATGATCTCTGGCCCAGGTGTCGTTTGTGTCCATTTCACGGAAAATCACCTTGCTATAATCTACATCTCCCAACTGCTGTTTTACAATCTCCTGATCAGCACATACGATAAGAAGCTTCTCCCGTTTAATAATTTCGTGCGCAATGGAAACAAAACAAGGAACAACTTCTTCCAATATAGGAGCCCAATCGGTATCCTCATGTGGCCATGTAAGTTGTACTGCACTTTGCGGTACCCACTCGGCCGGAAATAGTATATCTACATTCTCTCCTTTCATCTTTCTTCAATATTTCTTTATGATAAACTGCCCCTAATTTCTATTACCATACAATGTAACAGAAATCAGGTCGTAATGCATGGCAAAGATACAAAAAAAACAGAGAGGCAACACTTCCGAAAAAGTACTGCCCCTCCAATATAAATCAAAACAAGAAATTACTTAAAAATACGCGCAGCAAAACCTCCACCCGGAGCCATTTTGATTTGCAACTTTTTATTGGCTGGAATCGTAATGATTTCTTTTTTGTAGT
>MWBK01000267.1 GCA_002069025.1 Bacteroidetes bacterium ADurb.Bin302
GATTTATCGACAACCATACCTGCCTGGATTATATTGTTGTTTCCTATTGAGACATGAGGAATTACGGTTGACCTAATCCCAAAGAAATTGTTATCACCAATTTCTATTCTTCCGGCAATACCTGCAGTGGAAAAAAAATTACCATTACCAATTTTACAATCGTGACTTATAAAACTATATGAAGTAATCATATTATAATTTCCGATTATAGTATTTGGGCCGATTATGCAGAAAGGATAAATGATATTTCCCATGCCTAATTGAGCAGATTCGGGTATAATAACTGAGGAATGGATAAAATTTGCAATGGAAGCCTTTTTCTTCAGTAACCGACCAATTATCTGGTTTCTGAATGGAATATCGGAAATTCCAACTAATACTTCTTCATTGGCTGAAGGAAAATAAGAATCAATATCACAAAGTACGGGTGCTTTTAATTTATATTTTGCCCAATAATTTTCGATATTGTAATCGTATTCGATGTAACCTAATATATTGATCTTTTGATCATCGTCAACGCGTGTATTATTGTCTTCAATGTAAGATGTTAGCTCTGCTGCGACTGCACCAGTTCCGATAATAATTATATTTTTCATTTATAGTAATCTTTAATCTTTACTTCATCAAACCAAAAACTATCTCCATGACCTGAATAAATTTTTATTTGTTTTCCTGAAAATTTTTCATGAAGATGCGATAGTGAATCCTTTAATATTGATTTACTTCCTCCTGGTAGTTTTGTTACTGTTTCTATATTTTTAATAATAGTATCTCCTACAAACAAATTATTATTAATTAGTATACAAATACTAGCATTTGTATGCCCAGGTGTTAATATAAATTCTAATTGAGTCCCATTCCAAGACAAACAATTATTTTCATCATCTATAAGAATATCGGCCGGATAAGTCTCAAAACCCACCTGATTGTAAAAAACTGACATGTTCTTCTTTTTATCAAGGATTTTCATGGCACAATCGGTTGAACATACAATTTTACTGTCAAAGGTTTCTTTTAACTTATTGACACCCCAAATGTGGTCAAAATGCTCATGTGTTAGAATAATATATTCTGGCAATAAGCTTTTATGATTTATAAATGTAATAAGATCAGCACAATCTTCAGAACCCGGGTCAATTACAATACATGAACTATTTGCTTCTGAATAAACTACAAAGCTATTCGAATTAATAGGTTTGTTTGGTATTCGTTCAACAATAATTCGCATGTTTATCCGGTAATATTTATTGTTCGGCCTCCATCAACGGTAATTTGTTGTCCGGTTATCCAGCGAGCTTTTTCAGAAAGCAGAAAATCAACTATTTCAAAAATATCGCTTGTTTCTCCCAATCCCAATGGATAGGTAGCTTCCATTCTTTTTACAGTTTCTTCGTCTTCGTATATTGACTCAGTCATCTCAGTCTTCACAGCACCTGGTAAAACAGAATTAATGCGAACTTTTGGAGCAAGTTCTACTGCCAGACTACGCATTAATCCATCTAAACCGGCTTTAGATGCTCCATAGATGCTAAATGCTTTTGCTCCAAAATTACTTATATTGCTACTAATCAGAACAACAGTTGTTAATGCAGCATTATTTAATTTTCGATTCGTAAGAACTTTAATAATCAAAGCAGCTGAAAAGATATTGGTTGCAAATGTTGTATTGATTGTTTCTATGTTTACCATTTTTAAGGGAACCATCTTCATAAACCCTGCACAATGAACAAATTTCTGAATTTCAATATTATGCTCTTTTATAAATGAAGAAAGCTCTTCTTCCAATCCATTTATATTGCTTAAATCACTTGGGAAAATTAATTGTTCAGTATAAATAGAGCATTTTTCTTTGGTCTCAATAAGTCTTTCAAGGTTTCGTCCATTTAATATAATATTATAAGTTGAAGAAAGACCTATTGAAATCCTCCTTCCAATTCCGGATGAGGCTCCCGTTACTAAAATAAATTTCTTTTTTTCTTCCATTAAGTTAAGTTATTGAGCTGTAAATCCTCCATCAATATTCATAATCGAACCGGTTACCCATTTAGCAGCATCCGAAAGCAGGTAAGCTATTGCGTAAGCTACATCTTCGGGTTCTCCTATTCCAAGTGGATGCAGTTTATTCAACGTTTCTGCATAGTTTGCATCAAACATACCACTAGCTGTATCCAACATATTAGTTTTCACAAATCCGGGAGCGACACAATTTACTCTGATGCCTTTTCCTGCTAGTTCAATCGCGAGCGATTTTGTTATACCATGAAGGGCTGATTTACTCATTGCGTATGCAACATTCGCCGCAGATCCAACAACACCATAAACCGATGGCACTAGTACAATGGAACCCTTGTTGCCCATATATACATTTCTGTTAGTAAAAACCTTGGCTAATTCGAGAGCAGCATAAGTATTGACGGCAAATAATTCTTTGCATTTTTCTTCAGAAACAGACTTTAGTGGTGCAATATATGATTGACCTGCAAGATGGACAAAGCCATGTAGTTTGCCAAATATGCTAATGGCTTCTGTAACTTTCAACTTAATTAAAGATGCATCAGCCAAATCGAGGGGAAGTATTAAATGCCCCTCACCACATTCATTCAAAGTAATTTTTAACCCGGATTCATTTAAATCACAAAGTATAAGTTTGGCTCCAAGTTTCGATAATACAATACTTGTTTGTCTCCCTATCCCAGAAGCAGCGCCTGTAATCAGAAAATTAAGTTCTACTAAAGTAAATGGATTGTAGTTAGTCACGACATTTTCGATTTGATTAACTCTTTAAGCCCACCAACTGTATGAGATTTATTTATTTCAGCGGCAGACAAAGTTACATTGTACTTTTCTCCGGCAAGTGCAATAATTGACAGAATTGTTAACGAGTCCCAACATTCAAATGAGGAAAGTTCATCCGTCAATTCAACACTATCAACCTCTAGTAATTCAGCCATTTCAGCTTTAAAAATTTCTATTTCCATTATACTATACTTTTTAAAAATCAATTATTTCATTGAATTTAAGGTATTCCATTTGTATTAAAAGAGACGCCCAGGTTAATCCTACTCCAAATCCTGCCAGACAAATTAGAAATGATTCTTTTGTTAATCGTTCGCCAAGATTATAAGTAATAGCAGTGGGAATTGAAACACCGCTTGCATTGCCGAAATTTTCGACAATATTGCTTGGCATTTTCTCACGCGGAATCTCCAGCTTGTCAGCAAGTTTATTAAGCATAAACTTATTGGGTTGATGAAACATGTAATAGTCAACAGCCTGCTTTTCAACACCGGCTTTGAGCAGCAAGTCGTCAATCATTGGCGGAACTTCGCGTTGTACGAAATTAAACACATCATCACCTTTCATCACCAAATTGTCTAACGAGCGAAAGTTTCCTGCTGAATCTTCGACCATCAAGGCAGTTTCTGCTGTCGAAGGAGTTTTAAAACCACCAGCAGGAATAATCAACGCATCAAATGCGGATCCATCCATTTTGATATTCGCGTAAATAGTATTTGGTTTTTCAGATTTTTCGACAATGGTAA
>MWBK01000268.1 GCA_002069025.1 Bacteroidetes bacterium ADurb.Bin302
CATGTTCCTCCGCTTGTGCGGGCCCCCGTCAATTCCTTTGAGTTTCACCGTTGCCGGCGTACTCCCCAGGTGGATCACTTAACGCTTTCGCTGTGCCACCGACTGTATATCGCCGATAGCTAGTGATCATCGTTTACAGCGTGGACTACCAGGGTATCTAATCCTGTTCGATCCCCACGCTTTCGTGCCTCAGCGTCAGTTGCGCTCCAGTAAGCTGCCTACGCAATCGGTGTTCTGTGTGATATCTAAGCATTTCACCGCTACACCACACATTCCGCCTACCTCTACCGCACTCAAGACTAACAGTTTCAACGGCAGTTTTACGGTTGAGCCGCAAAATTTCACCGCTGACTAATTAGTCCGCCTACGCACCCTTTAAACCCAATAAATCCGGATAACGCTCGCATCCTCCGTATTACCGCGGCTGCTGGCACGGAGTTAGCCGATGCTTATTCGCAGGGTACTTGCAATGAACTACACGTAGCTCACTTTACCCTCCTGCAAAAGAAGTTTACAATCCATAGGACCTTCATCCTTCACGCGACATGGCTGGTTCAGGCTTTCGCCCATTGACCAATATTCCTCACTGCTGCCTCCCGTAGGAGTTTGGACCGTGTCTCAGTTCCAATGTGGGGGACCTTCCTCTCAGAACCCCTACTGATCGATGCCTTGGTGGGCCGTTACCCCGCCAACCAGCTAATCAGACGCATGCCCGTCCATAACCTATAAATATTTGACCTCTATATCATGCGATATCGTGGTCTTATGCGGTATTAGTCCGGATTTCTCCGGGTTATCCCCCTGTTATGGGTTGGTTGCATACGTGTTACTCACCCGTGCGCCGGTCGCCGCCAAAGTATTGCTACTCCGCGCTGCCCCTCGACTTGCATGTGTTAGGCCTGTCGCTAGCGTTCATCCTGAGCCAGGATCAAACTCTTCGTTGTATTTATATTATACTTTTTTGTTTTCTCTGTGGCTCGGCTTATTATCGTAATATTATCACGACGCTCTATCTTGCTTGTTTTTGATTTTACCTTGTTTTGGTTGTTTGTTAATTACAGCATTTCAAAGAACTCTTTCTGTTACCTCTCCAACCTTGCGGCGGAAAAGGATTGCAAAGATAATCGCTTTTTTTAGTATGGCAAAACTTTTTTCGCCTTTTTTGAAAAAAATATTTGTCCTTGCACGCTATTAAGATTGTTATCCCTTAAAAGCGGGTGCAAAGATAGACTATTTTTATGCTAACAACAAAATCTTTTTGCTCTTTTTTTAAGAAAATAGTAAAGTTTTTTGCAATAGACTGAATATCAAGATTAAGTAAGATTAGCATTTAAAGCCATCCCTACTCATTATTTCGCATTTTTGAATACAAACTCTACGTTTTTTTTGTTTGTTAATATACTAATTGCAATATTACGCTACAAATTCATAACTTTGCAATGCTTAAAACCACAAGCATCAAAAATGAATATTACAAATAAACAATGAAACGATACACATTAATATATATAGTAGCACTTCTTTTATTTAGCAGCAATACAGCATCTGCGCAAATGAGCATAGAAGATCAAGAATCGGCATCCACAAATATTCGTAAGTTGGCTAACGCGTATTGGCTTATCCTAAGTCAATATGTAGACTCCGTATCGTCCGAAAAAATCACAGAAAATGCTATTACTAGTATGTTGGACAATCTAGACCCGCATTCTTCATACTTGAATAAAGAGGAAGTCAAAAGTTCAAACGAAACACTTCAAGGTAACTTTGAGGGTATCGGCATATCCTATAATATGATAGAAGATACACTAACTGTTATTGAAACCATATCAGGCGGACCATGCGAAAAATTGGGCGTACTTCCGGGAGATAAAATTATTTATGTAAATGATTCGACAATTGCTGGTATTAAGATGCCGACTACTGATATAATGAAACGGCTACGCGGACCTAAGGGCACAAAAGTAAATGTAAAAATACTTAGACAAGGGAAGTGGATTCCTTTTTCAATTATTCGCGACAAGATACCTATATATAGTATAGACGCAGCCTATATGCTCACTCCTAAAATAGGGTATATTAAAATTAACAGATTTGCCGCAACAACTTACACCGAAATGCTCAAAGCAATAATGAAGTTGAAGAGTCTTGGCATGAGCAAACTGATTGTTGACCTACAATCAAATGGAGGTGGATATATGCAAAGTGCCGTTAATATTGTAGACGAGTTTTTACCCGATAATAAAACTATTGTGTACACAGAAGGAAAAAATACACCAAAAGAAGTATTACGCACACAAAATAGCAATGGTATATTTGAAGATGGAAAGATGGTTATTCTTATTAATGAATACTCGGCATCTGCAAGCGAAATTTTATCCGGTGCTATACAAGACTGGGATAGGGCCTTAATTGTTGGGCGTAGAAGTTTCGGTAAGGGTTTGGTACAAAGGCCTTTTACTCTAAATGACGGTTCTGAAATCAGACTAACTATTGCCAGATATCACACACCTTCAGGTAGATGCATACAAAGACCTTATACGGGAGGAAAAGAAGCCTACGAAAAAGATATGAAAAAACGCTACGAGCATGGTGAATTCGTATCTGCTGATAGTATTAATTTGCCTGATTCACTTAAATACTCCACTCTTTTATTAAAACGTACTGTTTATGGAGGCGGAGGCATTATGCCTGACGTGTTTGTACCTGCTGATACCACAACAATGAGTCAACTTGATAAAGAAATTTTTAATAACGGCATACCCAATACCGTGAGTTTGTCATACACAGACAAACACCGCCGCGAGCTAGAATTATATAATAATGTAAAGACATTCGAAAATAAGTTTGACACAACAAATTTATTAAAAGATATAGAAGCCGAACTTGCCAATAAAAAGATTGTATATACAGCTAAAGAATGGGAAGATTCCAAAGAATTGGTATCTTTGCGAACAAAAGCTTTAGTAGCACGTAACATTTGGGGTATTGAGGCTTATTATCAAATAGTAAATAAAGAAGACAATATAGTTAAAAGGGCTATCGAGATTTTATCAGATGATAATAAATACGAACAATTACTGCAAACAAATAAAAAATGACAACAAAAGAGTATACATCGAAGATTAAATCAGCTGTAGACCGTCTTACATCACAAGAGTTCGACGGACGTTTAATGCATCAGAATCATGATGGAGAGCCGAATCCTTCAGAATTATCTCTGCGCTGTTTCATTGATTTAGCAAGAACAATCTTATTCCCAGGATTTTTTGGTAATACATCAGTAAGTTCAACTACTCTACCATATCATATTGGTGTAAATGTGGAAAAATTGTTTAGAGTACTGTGGGAACAACTTTTTGCAGGAATGTGCTTTGAATGCACAGAGGAAGAGAGATTGCTTGAAGTAAAGAAAAAAAATGCAATGAATATTGCTGCAGAATTCGTAGAAAGTCTTCCAGATATAAAGTTAATGTTAAGAACAGATGTTGAAGCAATATATAAAGGAGATCCTGCAGCCAAAAACTTTGGTGAAATAATATTATCATATCCCGGACTTAAAGCTATAGTTAACTATCGTATTGCACATAAATTACTAGACCTTGGTGCATCAATAATAATTCCAAGAATCATAACGGAAATGGCACATTCTGAAACCGGAATTGACATACACCCCGGAGCAACGATAGGAAATTATTTTGCCATTGACCATGGCACAGGCGTTGTTATCGGAGAAACATGCATATTAGGTGACAATGTTAAGATATACCAAGGCGTTACTTTAGGAGCAAAAAGTTTTCCAACAGACGAAAATGGAACACTAATAAAGGGTATTGCACGACATCCTATTTTAAAAAACAATGTTGTTGTATATGCAGGGGCAACAATCTTAGGAAGAATAACCATTGGCGAAAATGCCATTATCGGTGGAAACACTTGGATTACTGATGATGTCGCAGACAACACTTCGGTTTATTCAAATGCCAAACGATAAAATTAATAACATAAAAAAAGAGGGTCATATGATCCTCTTTTTAGTTTAGTGGTCTTCGATTATTTACGAATACCAAGTTCGCGAATGATTGTACGATAACGTTCGATATCACGATCTTTCAAATAATCGAGTAATCTACGACGTTTTCCTACTAACATTACCAAAGCACGTTTTGTGCTATAATCTTTCTTATTTGCAAGCACATGTTCTTGCAAATGAGCAATACGGGCGGAGAATAATGCTATCTGACCCTCTGCTGAGCCAGTATCAGTATTGGACTTTCCGTACTTCTCAAAGATTTCCGCTTTTTGTTTTTTTGTTATTTGCATATCCTTATAATTTGAAAAGGTCGGCAAAGATATAAAGTTTTTTTGAATCACACAATATTTAAACAAAAAACAAATTGTGTAGTTTCAACAAGTGAAAATTCAAATAAGAAGTACAAAACGTAAAAAGGCAATATCAAAATCTTTGTTTTTCATTTATTCAAACTATCTTTGTAGTTTGTTCGGATTTTATCTAATATAAATATACATGAAACGATTTAATATCATCGACAAACTGACGGGATTATTGGTTTTTGCGATAGCTATGGTAACATACGCATTAACAATAGAGCCGACTGCCAGTTTCTGGGATTGTTCTGAGTTTATATCAACTGCAGCAAAATTAGAAGTAGGACACCCTCCAGGCGCACCATTCTTCATGCTAACAGGAAAGTTTTTTAGTTTATTTGCTTCTGATACATCTCAGATTGCAATGATGATAAATTTAATGTCTGCATTTTTAAGTGCTTTGACGATACTTTTCTTATTTTGGACTATCACACATTTAGCACGTAAAGTAATTGTATCAAACCCTGAGCAAATTACAGTTGCACAATTAATTGCAATTATTGGAAGTGGAATTGTAGGTTCTTTGGCATATACATTCTCTGATACTTTCTGGTTCTCGGCAGTGGAAGGAGAGGTTTACGCATATTCTTCATTTTTGACCGCAATTGCATTTTGGCTTATTTTAAAATGGGAAGATCATGCAAATGAAGAAAATTCTGATAGATATCTGGTTTTAATATGCTATTTGATGGGATTATCAATAGGCGTACACCTTCTTAATTTACTTACGATTCCGGCGATAGTATTAGTATACTATTACAAAAGAAACGAAAACCACACATGGAAAGGCATTTTAACAGCCTTATTAGTATCATTTGCAATTTTGGCACTTGTACTTTACGGAATGGTTCCGGGTTTTATAACACTGGCAGGCTACGTAGAACTGTTATTCGTAAATTCATTAGGACTCCCATTCAATACCGGTGCCCTATTTTACTGTGCTTTAACAGTATGCGTATTAATTTGGTCAATATTTGAATTATACAAGAACGAAAGAAAGCTTATTCGGATTCAAATTTCGTCACTACTTTCATTGACATTACTTGGCGTTCCTTTTATTGGAGGAAGTTGGATTATAGGTTTGTTATTGATAGCCGGAGCAATATTTTATTTCTATTTTAAAAAGGATAAACTTAACATCAGGATGCTTAGCACTGTTATTGTTTCAATGGCAGCTATATTAATCGGATATTCATGTTATTCAGTAATCGTTATAAGATCTGTTGCTAATCCTCCTATGGATCAAAACTCACCAGATAATGTTTTCTCATTAAAAAATTATCTTAATCGTGAACAATATGGTGATAGACCTCTAGTATACGGGCCTTATTATTCATCTGAACCCGAATTGGAAACTGTAGGTGATTATTGCCAAGTAAAGACAAAAGAAGGAGAAAAAACTTGGGGACAAAAAGAAAAAACTGATAAAAGCGAAAAAGATGAATATATAGTTACCGGGACAAAATACTCAATAATATATAATCGGGATTTTCAAACTATTTTTCCTCGAATGCATAGTAACACAGGTGACCATCCAAAGGCTTACGAAAGTTGGGTAAATGTAAAGGGCAAAGAAGTTAAATATGACAGATGTGGAAGAATGGTAGATGTTAAGATACCCACATTTGGAGAAAATCTAGAGTTTTTCTTTAGTTACCAACTAAATTACATGTATTGGCGTTATTTTCTATGGAATTTCTCAGGAAGACAAAATGATATTCAAGGTCATGGCGAGGTTACAAATGGAAACTGGATAACAGGATTTAATTTTATTGACAAGTACATGGTTGGAGATCAAACGAATCTTCCTCCAATGTATTTAAAGAATAAAGCTCATAATGCATACTACATGTTACCTTTAATTCTTGGTATCATTGGTATAGTATTCCAGATATTTGAAAAGAAAAGCGGAAAACAATCTTTTTGGGTAACTTTTGTACTGTTCTTTATGACAGGTATAGCAATTGTTTTATATCTGAATCAGGGCCCATCGGAACCACGAGAAAGAGATTACGCATACGCAGGTTCCTTTTATGCATTTACAATATGGATAGGATTTGGCGTTGCAGGTATTGCTAAATTTTTACAAGATAGAAAACTACCTGCAATCATGGCATCAGTTATCGCACTAATAATTTCACTACCCGTACCTGCATTAATGGCATACGAAAACTGGGATGATCATGACAGATCAAATCGCTTTGTGGCAAGAGACTTTGGCCTAAATTATTTTAATTCGTGCTCAAAGAATGCTATTATTTTTACAAATGGAGATAATGATACTTTCCCACTCTGGTACACCCAAGAGACAGAAGGTACTGAAGTCTCATTAGATAAGAGAGTTTGTAACTTAAGTTATCTTCAAACTGATTGGTACATAGATCAGATGCGTAGACCTGCATATAAATCAGAAAAATTGCCTATAGCATGGGAAAGAAAAACTTATGTTGAGGGCAAAAGAGATATAGTATATCTCGATGATTTAATAAAAGGTCCTATAGACTTAAAATATGCATTGGATAATTTTCTTGCCAGCGATGATCCACAAACCAAAACTGATCCACGCAGCGGTAACGAAAGATACTATCTACCATGCAAGAAATTTAAGGTTCCGGTAAATTTTGAAAATCTTGTTAAACAAGGTGCCGTTGATGCCAAAGATAGAGACAAAATTGCTTCTGAAATTATAATTGATTTATCAGACAAAAGATATCTGTCAAAGAGTGAACTGATGATTTTAGACATGATAGCTAATAATAATTGGGAACGCCCTATTTATTATGCGGTTACTGTTGGCTCTGATATGTACTTAAACTTAGACAAGTACTTTCAATTAGAAGGTCTTTGCTATCGAATAGTTCCTTTTGCAGATACAAAAGATAACGAGATCGTAAATACAGATGCAATGTACAACAATATGATGAATAAATTTAAGTTCGGTAATATTGATGATCCAAACGTTTATTTAGACGAAAATATATTGCGTATGTGTATGGCACAAAGACAAATGTTTGGAAGATTAATTGATGCTTTAATTAAGGAAGGCAAGAAAGACAAAGCACTTAAAGCATTGAACTATTGCTTAGATGTTATTCCAGGAAAAACGGTAGTACACAATTATTCCTCTACAAGTTTTGTCGAATATTACTATGCTCTTGGAGAAAAAGAAAAAGGAAGAGCCTTGGCAGAAGAAATAGCATCTGATGCAAGTAAAAATTTACAATGGTTATCTCAATTTAAAGGACAACAACGTAATAGCGCAATGCAAGATATTGCCATAAATTTAGGTGCATTGCAAAATCTGACTTTAATCAGTCGAGACTATGATGCAGAAGCGTTTGAAAAATATTACAAGATGTTCATTGACTATGAAGGTGTGTACCAATCAATTCGTTAAAATGCTAATTGAACAGGTTCCACAAATTGTTAGACGCTTTTTTAAACCGGTTTTATGGCGTAAAGACAAAAACAAAAAAGTATTGTATTTGACATTTGATGATGGCCCTAACGAATCTGTTACATTGGGTGTCCTTAATGAATTGGATCGTCTTGGTATTAAAGCAACATTCTTTTGCATTGGCAATAATGTTGAAAAGCATCCTGAATTGTTTGAAGAGATACAAAAACGAGGTCATAAAATAGGTTCACACGGATATGGACATATAAAAGGAATATTTCGTGATGATGAATCGTTTTATGAAGATATCAAGAAGGCAGAAAAATTTATTCAAAGTAATTTATTCAGACCGCCTCATGGACATATAACCCCAAAACAGATAAAACACATCTGTAATGATTATACAATTGTTTTGTGGGATGTTATAACACGTGATTACAATCAGAAACTAAGGCCTGAACAGGTATATCAAATTGCTATTAAATATGCTAGAAACGGATCTATAATAGTTTTTCATGATTCGGTTAAGGCAGCAAAGAATATGCAATATGCATTTCCTAAAGCAGTTGAATATTGGCAAAAAGAAGGATATAAATTTGAAGTTTTATAATATGAATATTTTATTATTAGGTTCGGGAGGACG
>MWBK01000269.1 GCA_002069025.1 Bacteroidetes bacterium ADurb.Bin302
GAAGGCGTTCTAGGATCATTGCTAGAGAGTATTGTTGTATTGCCATAACTCAAAATTGGTTTAAGATTTGTTTTATCAATTGCTAATCGTAGACCATTAGTTGAACTAAAAATATAAGGATTCACATTTCCAATCGAATCAACAAAAGAATGTAGAAAATGAATTGACCCGGTATTAGTTAAAGTCTCATTCGTTTTAATAACTCCGGATCCTGGCAATTTTAGCGCTTTACCCATTAAAGCAAAATCTGAAGAATACTCAACTGTTCCAAGTACTGACGGAGTTGAACCCCCAGAAACTAAATTTAGCACTGAACTGCTATCAAAATTTAAATAAAATTTTAAATTTGAAGGAATAGTTGGCTTAGGATAAATCCTTTCAGGGATTTCACCGTATTTTCCACCAGTATAGTTAGCTGAATATACTTCAATTTCATCACCAAAAACTGTAGTATGAGTTGCAGTCGTTGATCCTCGTTGACCTCTAGTTAATCCGTTTAATTCCCAATGATCAGTATTCCAGGTACATGTTGTATAGTTAATATATTCATTATCAATTTTAACAGTTCCATAACTTGGAAGCGGATACTCATTAAGTAATTCAATTTTTGTTCCAACATCTGTCAATGTCGTTTTAAGTTTCTGTACAAAATTTGTAACATGATGCAGTTTTAGAGTAACAGTTCCTCCAGAATTTTGACCCCAGTAAATAGCCAATCCTTTAGTGTATTCAGGATATCGAACATAAAGATCGACAGATGACGGTTGAGTTAATACTACTTCAACAACCTTGCTTATTGGTCCGTTAAAATAACTATTAGTACTAACGGGTTCAAACCCTGGGTAATCGTATGTTAAAGCTGAGACCGCGAAATACCATGTTCCAGTGGCAAATCCCGAAGCATTAGTTGTAGTAACTACAGATTTTATTTCAGGAACAATTTTTGGACACATACCTAAAGTTATGTCTAATTCGGAATATCCATTGCCTAAATCTTTTGAAGATAAATAACTTTTTGAGTTGGTTCTAGCATCTCCAGCTAAAGTTTGTAAGTTTATCCAATCTTTACCGCGATTAAAACTAATTTTTGGAATAATTGAAGTATAACCACTTTCAATTTTTTCTTGCCACAAAAGTCTAATTTTTTTACTTGTGAGCATAATTAATACCTCTCAATTATTGAATATTGAACGAATTTTGAATGTATTGACCAGTATTTTTATATTTAGCTAAAAATGCTTCTATCTTATTTGCATTAATAACCGGTGAAACTCGGTCATTTGAACTAGATAATGATAATTTAATACTCATCTTCATACCATGATCAATGTAATCTTGAATGAGCGTAAACGGTATTTTTTCTTCAAGAGGTAAATTCAACCAATTCTGATTTGTATACGGATTAGTTAAATTCATACCATAATAAGTATCAAATTCTGTATTTTCAAAAACCACATTAGGTATAGTTACATTAGCTAAAGCATAATTGCCGATTGAACGAGTATAATTAATATCTGTCGGCCTTAAACTCGGAATATAATAATCAACGGAAGAATCAAAAACTGCGCGATATAACACATATTTAACATCAGAATCTTGAACAGCCGTCCACGTATTATTATTTGATGATAAGAACATAACACCGCTAGCGCTAGGCTGCATTGTAACTTGAGCTCCAGTAGTTATGTCTAAATTCCCCATCTTAGCATACCAAAGATGGTAGCCGTTTTTGTTTGCGCCAACAGTAAAAGCGTATTCTTTACCGGCTTCACAGTACAGTGGGTATTCAAAATCAATATGTAAAGGAACGCTTGCATCTAAAGATACTGATTGACTTATTTCTGAATTAGATAATTCCTTATAATATATAATAGGACCCGTAGGATATCCATTAATCATTTCACGAATATTTATCCAGGCATAAGCTTCAGGTTCATGTGAAACGTTTCTAAAAAATAGATCAATACCAGAAATAAATGTATCTTCATCAAAAATAAATGACTGAGCTACAGGATCTTTACCAGTATTTCTAACTATAGTTCTAGTAACATACGTGGTATCTTTAATTTGTTCAATTTTTCTCATATATACTGTAGTCATCCAATGACGAATATAGCTATTTGAAGTAAATGAATCTAATGCAGATTTATAATACTCTTCATCTTCACCAGGTTCAAGAACCGTTTCAACTAATACCTCTCTTGTTCCTACAGGTGTTTCAGCAGGAACTTTAAATTCAGCAATAAATTCACCGTTAGCATCAGTAACAATACATCCAGGATATGCAGTGGAATTTACGGCACTCGAATCTTCAGTTACTTTAGCATATACGGGGGTATCATCCAAAAGAATTCTAACGGTTCTTTCTGGTTGAAATTGTTTTCCAGTTACAGTAATAACCAATTCTGGATCAATATATGGTTCCGGGATTAGATTTATTTGTTCGGTCTTAGATGATACAACCTCTTCACCAACAATATCACTAGTTCTAACGGTTCTTGTAGTAGTAGTCCAAGTTCCACTAGTAGATGCGGTTGTATTAACTCTTACCCAACCATTTCCATCCATCCATTCAAATCCTTCAGTATTTCTTCCAACTCTAAGATTTGAAGTTCGAGTAAAGTTTGAGGTAGCTGTTCTTGAATTCCAATTATTAACAATACTAGATGAATATATTACACGATTCGGTAACCAAATTATTTTCGTTATTCCAGTATCATAAAATTTAGTTGAGTTTTTAGGATCACACGTGATCTTAGGAATAAGACCAACATAGTAATATGGTGCTGCATCGATCCAATGAGTAGCATATCTCTGCCAGTCAGCCTCAACTGTAGTATATGGTAGAGTTAATATACCATGTTCTGGTATAGCAGATCCATCTGACTTAGTTATAACAATTTCATCTTTACCGCCTAAAGATTCAATAGTTAGCGGCAATGTAGTTCTTTCTTCAAAAAGATCTATAGTACAATCAAATAAAGCATTATAGAGATCAGCTTTATCATAACTCACGAATCCGTCAACAAAAATATTTTTAAGAGTCGTGGCATCTTCTCTTTCTAAATGTGCATTTTCTGCTTGAGTTTCTAATTTAGACATTGCAATATTATACTCGACATTATCGAGTCTCTTTTTCATGTCTTGTAATGTTACGGTTGGAACTCGATATATATTATAGTTGTTAATTCTATAATTTTCTGGTTTAACATTTGGAACAACTACAATTGTCGCCAGAGGTAATGCTCCAAGCGGCAAATTAGGAGTTTTTAATTCATAATCTTCTCCCGGAGTACCGTTTTTAACAATTATCATACCATCTTCTCTAATATATATTAAATCTATTCTACTTAAATACCAACTATAATTAACAGTAAAATCTGAACTAGCTACCGGAAGTTTACCAGATCCAGTAAATAGAACATAAAAACCTTCTGCATCTATCGATGTAGAATAATCTACACCCAATACGAAACTATAGCTATACTGAACATCAAGATAGTATGTTCCACTTGGGTGATTAGCACCAAGCCAATGAATTTTATTATTAATTACTACAAAATCTGTATTTTCAGCATATGTTGTTGCGCCCGCATGAACATTTGAAACAGAAACAACTGGTGTATACATTGCAGGAATTGGATCATCGGTTCCAGTATAACTCATTTGAACGTTAGTTTGTTCAACTTTACCTACAACGCTATCTATTGCTTTAACTGCCGGATGACTTAAATAATATTTAGTTGAATTATTAATATAAGATTTAATTTCAGGTATAATTAGAGATGCATCCGTTGCAGTTTTTGTAGTTAAAATAGTATCCTGATCATACGTATAGTCATAACCCTTAACGTATACTCTACCTTTTGTAATTCTAATATTGTATTTATTGATAGTATCATTTTTGTTTTTTTCTGTATTAACAGCTAAACCATTAGCAATAAAATCTCCCTGAGCATCATATGTTCTTTGTGCTAAATAATTGTATAGCTTTCCATAAACAGGTTTAGGTTTTGTTGGACCTACAATATTGCGATCATTTATTCTAAGTATATCAATGATATTATTATTTCCAGAAGATTGTATAGCAAATTCGTCTGCGGTCAATATTAGCGGAATAGCTTCCAATTTTAGACGATGTCCACCACGGTTTCCATGATTTTCAATATTTTCAGCCGGATCATATAAAGAAGGATCATCTAATTCAGTATATATTCTTTGTTGAACTTCTACACAAACATAAGCTAAACCTGTAGGGACCTCAGTGTGTGTCCATTCAACTTCAGGTATTTTAACTATAACTCCGTTAACATATATTTCTCCAGATTGTAAAGTACAAATTTCATTATGTAAATCATTAATAAAATTACATCCAGAAACTATAGAACCGTCTTCAATAATCAAATCTGTTATTTTACGAAGATTGCCGTATATTAGACCTTGAGCAACGTTCAATTCACGATTCTGTAAAACTTGTTCTTCAGTTGCCAGATATTTAATGTAACCTTTAGCTAACTCTTCATGAGTAGTATCATAATACGGAGCAGTATTTAGATTTATTTTTATTTCAGACATTAGATATCCCTCTTTATTGCATTAAAATTCTAGGACCCAGGTGAATATTTCTTTTAGTTCTACTGGTCTTGTAACCGGGTATTTATTTTGATATACCTCAAGTATACCATCATAGCTATAGTTCGGTGATGTCCCAGTACGAATTATTTCTGATGGTAAAAACAGCTGCCGCGTAGCATAATCCGGTGCAACTGTGGTATCAATTTTTAAATTCGAAAACAATCCAACCTGTCGATATGTTTCACCAGCCAATTCTGAAGTTTCTAATTCAGCTTCAATATATATCCATCTTGAATTATTCGTTATGGCCGAAGCGTACAATTCTGCATCTGTTCCAGCCGTTAACTTAGTCCAATTCAATCCACCTACAGACAAATCTCCTTCAGTGTTTGATATTACAAAATCCATAGACTTGAAACGTTTAAATCCTATAGGTAGAGTTAGTTGTTTTGTTGATAAACTTGGTATAGGTGCAGTTTCTGTGCCTCCTACCAATGGCCATCCCTCTGTTGGTCCTTCAGCTATACATAACATCAAGCCTTGATCTAAGGTTTTATCTTTATTATTCATATAAAACTGTATAGCCTTTCCAGTTCTTGCAACATATGGTGAAATTGCTAAAGATATTTCATTTAATGGCATTTGAATATTCCTCCAAAATTTATTACATTATATAGTATTATAACTAAAATGTTGACATGGAAGTCTCCATAGTACTAGACCATCCGCAGTCTGACTTGTTCCAGGTAAAACTGTTTCTTCTGGAAATAATATAGTCATATATTCCAAATCATTAATTGTCCACAGTGAGTCTACAAATAGAGTATGTCCAACCATAATTATTGGATAAATTTGACCATTTATGTATTGAATGGAATGCCAATATTGTACTTGCTCTTCGTCTGTAGGATCTGTTATAATATATTTATCCGAAGTATACCAAGTACGAATTTCAGATTCAGGTTTGATATGAATATTGTAAAATAATCCATATCTACCTTCTACAACAACTTTCCATCCAGCCGGCTTAACTAGGTCAAATAATTCGAATATCTGAGAATCATAATTTGATATTCTTAGGACAATGATGCCTGGCGAATAATAGTTTCTACTAGTTAAATGGTTAGTTCCTAATCTAGATCTATTCAATACAAAAATGTCTTTATATGGTTCATATACTACAATATTAGGATCAACTTGGTATAGACTAAAATGAAATGAAAATTTTGTACCTTTTCTTTTATATAATTGTAAAATATTTGCAACAATTTGTCTTTGAATAGAATCATCGACATAGCTATTCCAACAATATCCTAATAAATATGCAAAATATGGTAAATACTCCGTTTTTATTCGATATATATCTCGAAAATCAACAATCTCTCTTATTGTATTTGAAATAATATCAAATATTTCACGATCAATAATGTTTAGATATTCTTCTAATACTTTAACTTCTCCATTTATATTTCTATCGGTTAAAGTGTCGGTGCTTCGAGTATATTCTGGTAATATTGAATATAAAAAGGCCATTAGAAATAACCCCTAGATTAAGTTTATGTTTATGTTTCCAAGATCGGCAATTTCATATGGTAATAGTTGATATATATCTGTTATATAATCAAAGGTTGTATTTTCAACTAATCTCTCTGGAACTGCAGGAGAAATTTCTACATATTTGCCGGTTATATTTTTTACATAATGAACAATTTCAGTTGGTGTTGTATTAACTACTTTTTTTACAATATCTATGTAGTATTTTGTATTAATTGTTATTTTAGCTTTACCAGTTTCAGTCCAAGTGATAATTTTTCCATTATCTGATAGAACATAATCTCTGTTTGGAATGAAAACGTTGCTTGAATTAGTATATATTCTGTCAACGGCTGATAAATAGTTGGTATCCATTGCAGAACTGATATAATCAATACCAGATGAGGATCTAGTCAATGATATTGTATCACTATCAAAGGAAATCATTTCTTTTCTAATCAACGAAGCTCCTTTTGAAAATCTAGGATAAGACTTCATTTTCAATATTGGACTTCCGGATGTAGCAACCGAATCAAGAGTTGGAACGTTCTTCTTATATAAAACAGTTATTTCTGTACCATCACTAATATCGATATCGATTGGTTGATTTAAATAAATAACATCACCGATTCTAAACAATATTTGATATTCTTTTTCAGGTACATTATCAAAATATATCGTTAAGTAAGACATATTCAATAGAGCATAATCTCTAACTTCAGCTCCAGGGGTCGATTCATTTTTCAGTGTTATTTCTTTAGTTCCATATTTATGATCTCCTTCAACCTCTAATATTGGATATATCAAACTACCTTGTCCAATATTCATAGATGTTGTTATCGGATCATTTATTGTAATTACACCATTTGATATGTCGGATATAGTCGTAACTAAGGCGCTAGCGCCATCTAAATCCATTATACTTATTTTGGTTCCAATGTTTAATGTATTTATTGAGTCAACGATCGCGATCTGTGTAGCACCATTAGATGGAACTTCATTGACATAAATTGTTCGATTTTCGTTTATTACTAGATTATCAATTGTCAACACACCTGGAACATCTGAGACTAAGCGATATATTTCTTGTTTAGATACAGTATCACCAAAATCTCTATTTTCCCAATAAAGATAATCATATATGACCTTTCGAATTCTATTAGTAACTACAGAAGAAGATATTTTCGGTTGGATTTGAATTGTAAGATTGACGTCGAAAGGAATATACGCTGGATCAATAATATCGACTTGTGTAGATATGATCTTCTTATTTTCTAAAGTATCCAATAAGCTTTCTTTGAACGCAGTGTTTGGATATCCTCCACCATCCGGGATGACACAAACTTTAACGCCAAACAATCCAACTTCATCCATGATTGAATTATCGATAACAGAAACTTTATTTACACCTGGTTGCATTATGGTAATATCTCTGAAATCCTGAAGAGTGACACAACGATTCTGTGTTCGATAAATGCTTGGTGCATTTCTCTTGACTTCATCTAAAGTTTCTGCATCTGAAGCACCGACTGAATTTTGAGGATTGATGACTGATATATTTGTGACAATGGCATTCGTTGAATCATATATTGTATCAGAAATTTGATTGATTGAATAAGGATTTAAATTGTGTGATGAATCTGCGCCAGTTACATAATATATTTCAATGATCGAATTTTTTGCTGGATTTAATCCATATGTTCCGTCACCAAAAAATATCGATGCTTTGAATTCATTTGAATAAGATATTGAATAATATGGATCGGTAGTTTCTAAATCCATAAATTCAGCATAAGTATACTCTACATTGTTTACTTTTACATATTCGATTGAATTGACTGGATAATTCTTAAGTGTATATTTGTAATTTGCAACTCCAGTGCAAATCATTGTTTCATCATATAATGTACCAGATTTTGCATTGACATCAACGTAGGTTTCACCAGCATACAATACTTTGTTTTCAGTCGTATAGAATGGAATTCCATTTTTTGATAAAACCTTTGTATAAAGTGGAATATTGATATTATATGTGTGAGTAGATGGAATATAAAATCTTAATGTTACAATCGATTGAGACGGTGGATTTGGATTATAGCCAATAGATTTAGCAAGATTGTATACCGCATTTTGAGTTTTTGCTGTTGGCATAAAACATTCATTTACACTACTATTTAAATAATAATTCATCAATGTAGCTTCATATGCTACGGCTTCTAACAATTCTACACCAAAATTTGACGCAAGAAAGTCTGTCCATCGATTTGGCAGCCTATTTTGTATTCTTGCTTTCAATGTTTGAACAATTTCTTCAAAATCAACTGGCAATTTTTCAATATCTCTAAAATCTATCGTCATATTAATTATTCCACCTTAACCAACTGTAAAATAGAAACCATCTTCAATTCCAGTTCTTTTATATCTAAAAACAATTGAAACTTTTACGGTATGTTGTTCGTAATCAAATGTCAAGTCGATTGATGATACATATATCCTCGGTTCTTGAAATTCAATAATGTTTTTTAAATTTTCTTTTAAATCTGAAACAAATATTGCATCCATTGGCTCAAATAACATTTTCTTTAGATTTGAACCAAAATTAGGCTGCATGACTCTTTCTCCATAATCTGTAGCAATTATCCTTTGAATTGCAGCGCGGATCAACTCTCGACTATCAATAGTTGACATTAATCCAGCAACATATTGGTCATAACCAATATTGATTGGCGTAGGTCCTTCAAAACCCGCGGCATTTAAATCTTTTGGATATGTGTATTCATAAGTATATGACAAAATATTTCACCCTATAATTAAATTCAATCAATAAAAACGTTTTTACTTCCAGTTACATGATAACCTTCCATACCACAATTGACGCATATCGTAGTATCACCGATTCTAGTAACTGGCCGCATATTTATATATAATTTTTTGCTTCCGGTTATTGATGTATATGTTCCACCATGAGGGCACCGACATAAACCAATATCTCCAACTCGATGAACCATTTTATTATTGATGAATACATTCATTGCCCCAGAAATATTAATACCCATTCGACTATGTGGGCAGCAATCACAATAATTATTGCACACTCCTACAGTTTCATTTGATACTATAGTAATTGGTCTAGGCATATCAATTTCCACCTAACTAAGTCGAATTAATTCATCTTCATCCAAAGGATTACTGAACACAACATAATATCTATTGTTTGAATGATTGATTGTATAATCTCTATTCACTAATTGGTACACACCATTCCTAGATACATTCACTCGATTTAATCTTGTATCATATACATCAGTTGCATCAAATATTGTGTCTCCCAAAACTGTCTCGAAGGTCAATTCATGTGTTCCGGATGAGATAGCCATATCAACGATATTTGATATTGTCGATGGCATAAAATCTGATATCAATGATGAAGCTAAATTATTAAACATATCTTCACCGATTTCAGATATATTGTCAATATCAATATTTTTAACCAATTCAACCATATTTGCTAATCTTGTTATATCAGTTATTCCTGCTATTTCGGCCAATTCTGAAAGTTTCTCTAATCCTATAGCTGTGGCAAGATCCTCAATATTAGTTGTTCCAATAATATTAGCTAGATTTGCTAGATCCGAAATTCCAGCTACATCTAATAGATCTGCAATGTCAGATAGACCCGAAATATTGGTTAAATCGGATAGACTAGATAATCCAGCACCAGACAATAAACCTGCGATATTTGACAATCCTGCTGATCCTAATATATTATTCAATTCAGAATTCAATGTATTCATAATCTGAGAGCTAAAATTTCCTACAATTGAATCTAGATTGCCATTTATAATATCACCAAATTGATCCATCAAATCTCCGCTTAATAGACCATTGACTACTGAAGGAAATACATTATTCAATAGAGTTGACGGTAATACACTTAACGGATTTAGAGCCATTAATCCTGATTGCAGTACTCCATTCAATACGCTTGTCAAACCTGGGGCTAATTGGGCAATCAAAGAATCCATTCCGCAATTGATCATCACAAATCTTCCACTATCTATTACAACATCTCTGGTTGCTGATATTTTTATATCGCCATTCTTTTTCATTGTTATTGAACTACCATTCGAATGTGATAACATAATATCATTTTTCTTGTCATCAAATAAGACATATCCGACTTTGGTTTTGATAATTTTTCTTTGTGGATATGAAGATTTTATCTCATTCGGAACAACATTTTCATCTTTTCTGAACACGCTGCCTAACCAAATCGGACGATGAGGAGATTTATTGATAAACATGACAATGACAAAAGAACCAACTTCCGGAATAAAAAATATTCCTTGATCATCATAGCCATATGGAAAACATGGATTTGCCCATGGTATGCTTTCATTTGATATTGATCCATATATATTGGGAACTTTTACACGAATTCTACCCAACATGTCTGGATCTTTATTGTCGACAACTTCGCCTACATATACACCATCATATTTATCATAAAACATTATACAACAGCTTTCCCTTCTGGTTTTTGCATACCTTTCGAATCTAGCTCACTAGAAAGAGTAAGAATCATTTTTGGAATAAGTGGATGTTTATTTGTCATGCCAAATATATATTTTATCTCTAAGATATAATAAATTCCATCTAATTCTTTAGTATTTCCATCTTCTTCACTAATCATTTCAATACAATTTAACGGAGTTATTTCAGGAATTGCTTGGTTTTCAAATGCAATTATTCGAGAGAATGCATGCATCCGATGACGAATATTTGAAATGTAAATTTCTTGCAATGTTTTGTCTTCTACACCAGTTGGAACATATCGAGTGGCTATTCCTTTATGTTGTTTATTTTCATTCTTAGTAGTAGAATAACTTTGCTTATTCATTGTTGTTGGAACAACATTTTCAAAATTGCTGAATCCATTATGCGTAGAATATAATGAATCGATAGAACCATATTTTTCAATGAATGGTTTCATATCAAAGGTCCTGAAGGTTCCTTCTGCGTTCTTTATCATGTCAATGTTAAATTTTATTGGGGCTAAATTAGAAGTTCCGATTGGTGCAAAGTATGCTTCTTTATTCATCATGAAAAATGTGTATAATAAGCTTTTGTCTGTAGCCCGAGAATATGGAAGCATTGATCGAATCATTTCATAATCTGTCATTTGCAATTGTAGCCAATTGTAAGCGTAATCTGTGTCAGTAAACTCTTTTAAAGTTGAACCATTGTTTGATACAATTTTCTTTACTACATCAGATATCGTAGATTTTGGAAAATCTGTAATTTTTTGATCTAATGTCATTTGATAGAATATTGGATCAATGCATTTTAGAGAAATGACTTTTCCAGTGTTGTAGTTTGAATAGCTTAAATCAAGATCGGATAACGGAAAATTTGTGAATTCATATTGAATGACACAGAATTGAAATGGCCCAGGGAAAAAGGTCATATTTAGACTTGGATGGTATAATTCTGGTTCGAACCATACATCGACTAAACGATCTTGTATCGAAAAACTATCGATATTTTTAAAATCATTAAAATTGTCTGAATCAATAATTATCAATAATTCTGCGTATATAGACGGAGAATATTGTGATAATTGATATGAAAACAGCTTTACGATAACAGGATTATTATCATACCAGCTTAATTTTGCGTATGTTTTAAATGGATTAAATGTTGAGAGTAAATTTGATGACATCTACTTCATCCTTAACTATATATTATATCTCAATAGATTATATTCTACATATGATATTGGTATTATCCTTAAAACAGTATCTGGCTGAATATCAAATGGATTGATAATATTGTTGACAGCCATGATAACCCACCATAATTCAGGTGTATTGTAATATTGCCAAGACAACCAATCTAATCTATTAACTTCGTTTTCTCGAACTAAATGAGAAGTTTCGCCTTCGATATACTCTGGTAGATCGATGAAATTTTTCAAGAATAAAGGCATTTTACCAGAAGATGCATATTTATACAACATGCTATTAGTTGACATATGATGCCGACTAGATATCGTCGAATTGTCAACTTTTTCTGCATATTCAGTTGGTTCTAGATCTAGATTATAATTGATGGACATAATTATAATACTCCATTTATTGAATTGAGATTAGAATACAAAATATCATTAAGCGAATTGCAATATTCTAAATCTGTATTATATGTTAATTCAACAACTTCTTTTATTTTATTCAATGTACTTACGCTAATTATTGAATTTGTATATAACTGATCGGCAAAGTCCAATATTGAAGAATTTACCTGGATAATCCCATCCAATGATTTGATTAACTCTAAAAACATTAATAAACAAATTGTGTTCATTAATATTACCATGACAAAATATTCTTCAGCCAATGTTGTATTTTCATTTATCATGTTGATGTATATATTACAATATTCTGCTAATTTAGACGATCTTAGATAATTTGCATATATAATTTCATAAAAAGAATTTTTAGAAGCTTCAACTACTTCAAGATTCGATAAAGCAGTTAGCATTGCTGTTGAACTTTGATAGTATGTGTATATATTTACGTGATCTAAGTCGAAATCATTTTCTTTTAAAATGGTATATAATTTGGTATTAACATTATTCATTGTTTCAATAATATTATTGATCATTTCTTCTGAAGATGTCGTCAATTTGCCGCATAACTTTATAGTATCAAACATGTTATTTGAATAAAGAGTATATAGAAATGTTTGATATTCGTCTACAGTATCAATTTGATCTAAACTGGTCTGAAGGCTATCAACTAGAATATATCTTGTATTTGTCAGCACCCGTCCCAGGCGAATATCCAGCCGGTCGAAGGTATCAATTTGATCTAAAGTCTGAAGGCTATCAACTAGAATATATCTTGTATTTGTAGAAGTAATACCTAATATATCTAATATGTCTGTGATTGGCATTAGTTTTATTTACTCCCCAAATGGAAATTTTAAATTTTTTACATTTTGCAGCATAGTAGATAAATCCTCAATATTATAACCAGGAAATCTTTCTCTAAATTGTTCGATCGTAAGATCTAGATCATACTGATCGATGAAAGCTTTTATCTGTTCATTAGTTACCGTAGAACTCATAAGTTTTGAAATTGGAGGAGCAGTTGTTGCTAATACCCTTTCAATTATATTCGTTGTTAATGAACTAACAGCTGAAAAAGATTGCGCATTATTTCCCGCAGTCAAATCTGTTTTTGCATCAATACCTTCTCCGAATAAATATTCTGGATGTTGTGCTAATGTAAATTCTTGTGATACAAAATCAGCAATATCCCAGGTATATAAAAATACATTGACAAATTTCAAACTACCTGTTATTTTTAGAGGGAACATACATCCTCCAATATCAACCATTTCTTCACTATATCTAATATTAACTTCAGATAAAAATGCTTTGAAGCCTCTATACAATCCACCAAATGTTACACCAAGTAAAGGTGGTTGTAGATATCCAAATCTTCTAGGATATATCAATCCCTGTAAAGCTCCCAAACTCCTTCTTACTTCATTTGAGAAAGAATCCGGATCAGTATAATTATTTTTGACTATATCAGCTGTATTAGTCAGGGGTAAAATAAAATCTAAAGATATAGTTTTCATCAAACTTTCAGCATTGTATTTTGCTATTACCATTTGTGCAATATTATTACTTGCATCTTCTTTGCCAACGGCTTTGCCGACTTCGCTAATTAACGCACCTGCAACTGTATCCCATGGTGCATTTCCGCCGCCCCTTCGCGAATAACTAACAGATACACTATCCGATATTTCTCCAACATTCCAGGGTAAAATTATGTTAACTTTAGTATTCCACGCATCATCTATATTTGTCGTTTTTCTATTATTATTGCCAGATAAATAGAATGAAGTATCTTTTATATGAATTGGAACAAATCCACCCATTACCTTATTTACTTCAATGTCACTATTATTTTCTGTCGAAGCTGTGGCAGAAGAATCCGGATTATATTTGGGTAAACCAAACAATTTGAAAAAATCGATATCAACGATTTCGTGATTTGTTTGAATTTTAGACGCCATTAGTAAATCACCACAATCTTTATATTAAACAATACCAAATCTACCGGTAGAGCCTGAAACTAAATTCAAACCAAAAACATAATCTAATATATACGCTGGAATATCCGGATTTATGGAAATTTCTGATGATGCCGTATAAGTTTGGGTTTCAGGTGTTGTACTTCCTGCAGTTTTTACTTCTGCTTGATCAACGGCTTTTTCTGTATTTTTTGCCATAGCCGCAAGATATTCTTTCATATCATTGAATACAGCATATTTTCCGCCTTCATACTTATCAAATGAAAAATGCATGGGATCCTTTTTGTTTCCAGACCAGGCTCCGCCCCAACCTAAACCCCATTTTTTAGCAATCTCTTGAATATTTTTAGGCATATCAGTTATCAATTGCCCGTTAGTTGTAACTGGATTTTTGATTGCATTGATATCAAATGCTGCTCCATAAGCATGCTTACTTGGAGTTGATGTACCTTCAATGAATCTTTTTGAAAATCCAGCCAAAGATTTAATATCATATCCAGAACGTTCTAATTCATCAATAAATCCTTGAGCCTGTGTTTGATACATCTCATGAACAAAAGCTTTCAAACCTTTACTTGTTGTAATTTCAGCTAAATGTTCTTTAGAGATGTTTGGCATTCCATATTTTTGCTCAGCTGTTTCTCCGGCTTTTAGAACTCCATATCTGTCATAAGCTTCTTTATAATACTTGGCTCTTTTTTTATCATGTTCCTCTATATATTTATTTATAATATATTTTTCCCTTAAAACTTTAGAAGCCTCATCTGAATCAGTTATTTTTCCACTTAAAAATTCAGATAATCCACCTTTATAAGATTTACTTTCCATTTCCTTTTTCATAAAGTTTGTCATGACATCTATAGATTGCCGACTTTCAACTATTTTACCATCTTTATATAAACCAGCGGCTTCCAACTCTTTTATCAAATTGTCTCTACGACCCTTTTGCCAACTAATTAAACCTAAATTTCTTTGTTTATTGCTATCATCTGTATGTTCACCAAAAATATATTTTCTATTGAAATCATTTTCTCTACCAATTTCAGCAAATAGTGCTTTAGCTTGAAACGGTGTAAAACCTGCAGCTATTAAAGAATCATATACATTATCCTTCAAAGAATATTTGTCTTTTGTCAATACACCGGTTTTAGTAAGTCGATCAGTTTCTCTCTTATTTCCATAATAGGCTTCACGATCGCCAGGTCTATAATTACCTCTATTAGGAATTTTATCAGTTATATCTTCTTCTGGTTGTTTTGGTGGTTTAGTAAAAAATTCCCAAACCTTTCCAGGAAAACTTAACAATGTTGACAAAAAGGTATTAAATGCTGTAGAAAATTTATCTAATAATGTGATATTTTCTCTCTGTTTATTCATTTTTTCTTCATTAAGCTTTATTTGTTCTTTATCTAATCTAGCTATAGCGTATCTACTCTTAGAATATATATTATAATCTTTTCTCATCATTAATTCTAATTCATTTACTTTTTTGTCCTTTTCACCGGCTTCAGCCGTCGATGCAAGTAATGGCGCTTTTAATGCATTAATAGTATCTGAGATATTGTTGGATTTTGTTACAGGTGTTGCTGGTTTTTCTATTACAGGTGTTTTTGGTTTTACAGAGTTTACATCTCCCATAAAACCTCTTTCGGAAGAACCACCTAAAACCCCAGTGCTAGCATGGGCATTTGGATTCTTAAAATAATTGAATATACCTCTAATTGCAATAGTTCCTAAAGCTGTTAATCCCAGTGTTGTAATGAATGGTAATATATAAGGCAAAATCATAGGACCAATCATTTTCATCATTCCAGATAAACTTCTTCCAATACTAGTTCCAAGAACAGTTTCAAGAGTATCTTGGATAAATCCTCCTTCTTTTTCTTCAGTCTTTTCTCCTGGTTTTTTAGATAGTTGTCTGTATAACCAATTTACAGCTACACCAACAGCAGTTTTATTTCCAACTACATCCCAAGAAAGCGGGCGTGAAGATACTCCGGCTGTAGAATAATCTTGCTCAATTGATCTCTTGGCCGGCCCGGCTACTAAATTGCCTGAGAGTGTATCTCTCATTGATTTCCATTTGTTTTGGAGATTATCTTTGAATTGTGATAATGCTTTGATTGGATTAGATGCTAACGGATTTGTAAAGAACGATCCGATAGCTTTAAATGGATTGACAATAATATGTTTAAAACCGTCACTAATAAATTTAAAAAATCCAGTAAATCCACCTTTTATGTTACTTTTAATACCATCAATAAGTTTCATAAATGAAGCTGAAATGTTTGTATATATTTTTGCTGGCATTGACATAGTCAAATTTTTTTCTGTTATGACTCTATTGATATTTCCTTCACTACCAACTTTTGTTCTATCCAGAGTAGAAATTTTTTCTGCTACTTTATCCATGCTTTTTACTATTGAATCAAAAGTTGTCGATATTGATTTCTCTGTATCATCAATAATTTCTTTATTTTGTTTGATTAATTCTAAGCATGTCTTGATTATGCTTTCAGTTGCGTCTGCAAGCTTCATTGTACTGCCGTCTATTTTTTCAAAAATGGCAATAACTTTTTCCGATAATTCTGAAACGTTTTCCGGAGACTCATTTGGTCTTAAGATTTCTATTTGTTCTTCGATAATTTTAATTAAATTTGGGTCGGGCATGAATATTCTCACTCCAAAATTTCTAATTATCCACACTACTTAATTTTAATTTATATTTGTTAAAAAAATAACGGATTAGAGTTGATCTAATCCGTTACTTATGTTTGCTTGACTTTCTAGTATCGATTTTATCTCGTTAAACCATATTTGTCTTGCATTATATGACATTAGGTATGTATCAGAATAATTGACTTTACCATAATATACTAATTGAACTAGTTCTTTCTCAATGTCGATACTAGGATTCCGATAAACCGACAATAGATCCGTCATCATTCTTGGGTTCTCCGTTGCTCGGACGAAAAAATTCGAATGAGAGGATCGGTGCTTGTTCAAAATAATTTTCACATGACGGACATTTTGTAAATATATTTTCTACAAAGCCATGATCGTATTTAGCAATTTCATTCCGGAATGCTGCTAAGTCAATAGCTGGAAGTTTTGGCCAAATTTTTAGAAGCATTGTATCAAAATCTTCATCTTGCGTCAATATTGTTTTATCTTCATTTGGCAATGTCATTTCATTTACGCATCGAGCTAGTTTGAAGATGTCCGGACTAACAGTTGTTCCAAGCTTGACTGAATCTGAGTGAGTTCTTTCAGTCGCTTCAATCATGTCTTTCAGTCTAGGCAATCGGAATGAAACTTCAATTCCACTCTTTGGTAAAACTATTGATAATGGTTCTTTGCAGTCCTCTAAGAAAGTAACTTCATATTTAGTCATATCAATCGTATTTTGAATGCTACTTTCACATTTTGGGCATTCGATATTGACTGTATATTTCGGACCGTAACTTAAGGAACGAATTAAATATAGTAAATAGAAGAAATCTCCGATAGTCAGCATATCGATCGAAGTCTTTTCTTCCATTACAGACTGGATAAGTTTCTTGATAATATTATAGAAATTTCCGCGGCTGAACTTATCAATCAACTTTTCTTCTGCAGTCAACCATGGTCGAATATGAACTTTTCCACTGGCAAATTCAGTTCCACCATATAATATTCCTTTTGATGGCAATTGTATTTCTTCTGATCCTTGTACAAGAAAGCTTAAATCTAGATCTTTCTTAGGCATTATTATCCTCCTCAACTTTATACAGATTTATACCACTATCATTCAACAATGGTAATCCTCTTGTATCTTTTTCATATATTAATTTAAAATATATATTTTTAATTCCAGCAGCAATTATTGATTTGCAACAGTCTAAACATGGTGAATACGTGATATATATGTCAGAATCTTTTACTGAAATTCCTTCTCGAGCTGCGACGAGTAGGCAGTTAATTTCAGCATGGATTTCATTTTCTAAACTCCAAGCGTGATGTTCTTCAGCATTATAATTATCTCCAAAGATTTCATCACAATTCTTAAGTCCAGGCGGAGTTCCATTGATTCCTGTAGAGATTATCCTCTTATTCTTTACGATCAATGCCCCAACTTTCTTTGATACACAATGGCTTCCTTTGGCTATCGATTCTGTTATTTCTAAGAAAATTCGATGCCATTTCATCTCAGATTTTGTATAATGATTTTTTGGATTTTTCACATAGAATAAATCTTTTTCCATTATGCAATCAAACCCTTTTTACCTATTTCCGGTAGAACTAGTTTAGTTGAAAAATTATCAAAAACTTTTATCATTTCTGGATCGGTTACTTTGCCATGCATATCAAAATTAGATAGGTTAATATATAGAACCCCTGGATTTCCGTTTTGCAGTGTCGGATTATTAGAAATTAATCCGAATCCAGGCATTGGAATATAACCTAATCCACCGTTTTGTTGAGGCATTTTGTGCACCGATACAACTTTGGAACTATTGATTATTCCATCACCAGATATTCCATCGATACGAACGAGATGCTCAACCATCGGTCCTGATTCTGCGTTAGCTAGATAAATTAAATCTCCAATTTTATACATTCTTTAATCTCCCTTTAATCAGCAAAATTATTTCTTCTATATTTAATTTACTATGATCTAAAATATTAAACGTTGGTATATTATAATGTTCAGCAATCCTTACTGCCTGCCCTGTACCACCTTTAACTTCTCCAGTTTTTAATTTTTCTGCACAGTATACAACAATACGGGATGGACTTTTAAGGTCTCCACCCAAAACTTGATATGTATCACGGGCTATGAGTTTTGACGCTCCCTGGGCCAACCTGGAGTATGCTGGATGAAATTTCTTAGCGTAATCGTATGCTTCCTTTGAGACCGTAAACAGAGGTGAATTATTTCCATTAAATCCTTTCCAGGGTAAATAAATTTCTTTTTTTCCTCCGATTAAATCGCACCCTGCCTCAAATGCAGAATCAGCGCCATCAGCACCTCCAGACCTTAAAATCCAGCCCTGATCTGCTAAAATGGTCGCTACATCTTTGCATAACGTATACATTTCATCTGAAATTGTCCTTGAACCGATTCCGGAATAATATATTGTATCCATTTTACCTCCAATTATCAATTATATATAAATGTCAACTTTTAATTAAATTTATATATAAAAAAGCTAGGAGCTAATTATCCTCCTAGCCAAAACTACTAAGCTATCGGATTGATGACAAAGGTGAGATGCTGCTCATTGGTGATAATGTCAGTAATCTCAGCCCAATTGCCGTCTGCCATTTTGGTCATTTTACCAATCTTGTTCTTTCCGATGGTGACTGGACCTGCAAACTCTTTCAGAATATTCGTTCCACCATTGTCATTGGGTATACGAAAAACAATGCACTTGGCTTCAAAAAACATTCCATCGTCGGTAAAGGTCTTCGCATCTGCCTTAACTTTCTTAACTCGTGGCTTACGAACCTTAACCTCAGTATTAACTTTAGTCGCCGTGGTCTTTTTAGCCTTAACCGTCTCAGTTCCAGTCTTTTTCGTGGATATCCTAGGCATTAATAACCCTCCCTTAAATTAAAGAGAAAAAATCTGGTCTTTCTCGTACTCGTCGTAAACATCCTCAGCTTCCTGGTAATCGAGGTATGCATCAGAACCATACTCGGCATGGATTTGGTACCAATGCTCGTCAAGATTAAGCTCTGCCATACAATTGCTGAGTTTATTGAAAACATTAATGGCAAAACCATGCGCGGACTCGTGAAACATAAAGTGATGATGGTGGCGGAACTGATCTCCGTAAGGGTTTGCAATGACTAAGAACCAGACATGGTTGACATGCTGCTCTCCCTCAACAACCTCAACATAAACATCGCTCAGAACCTTAAGAGTCCATCCAGCGTATTTTCCGGTTTTAATGGTAATGTAATCGTGGTCCATAGATTTCCCCTCCAGCTGAAAGTTAGCTGCTCAACAGGGATATTATATCATATCTAAGTCCGGATGTAAACTATGAATATAAGTTTATTTTTTAGTCGGTTTTGCAAATTGTTTTATATTGGCTGAGGCAGTCCACTCACGGACTACTGCTTTTGAGAAGTCTACAAACATTCTAAATTGAGCTCCGGCTTCTCCATCACGATTCTTGAAGACATAAATGACACTATTATTGTTTGCATTGTCAGCTGGAGTTGCATTAATTGTCACACCACAGTCTACAATTCTGGCAATACCATAAGATTCTGCGATGAATTCCTCTGTTAAAATTCCACCAGTCTCAAGCTTTTCAATGGCCGAGCGGTTAAGTTGAGTAGCGGTTATGACTGGAATATTAAATTCTATACCTAAGTTTCTTAATTGCTGATAAATTGAATCTAGTTCAAATCTCTTGTCGTTGTATTTATTTAATGATCGCATAATATCGGCATAGTCTACGACTAATACATCAGGGACAAACTTCTTGACATTTTCAAGTCTCTTTATAAATGCAGCTATATCCGCTGCCGAAGCTAATCCAGATGGATATCTTTTCACTACAAGTTTTCCGATATGACTTTCTAGTAATTCTTTAATCTTCGCATTAGCTTTAGGTGTCTTAAGCTCATCTTTATTTAAACCTAATAACCTCATGTCATATCTTTGTGATGTTATTTCTTCCGACATTTCCAATGTTATATGTAGAACATTCTTCTTTTGCAGCAATATATTAGCTCCGGCATTGACTAGATACATTGACTTACCGCTATGTGCTGGGCCCATATAAGTAAATAATTCACCTACACCGTAACCACCGAATATTTGGTCAAACTTAGTCCATCCAGTAGATACTCGTTTTACTTCAGAATCATTCTGCCTTCTCATCCAACGATTCAATATTTCATCATCATTATAAACATCGACACCAAAGTCATCTAGTGAAGCTCCGACTGTCAATGCTTTCTCTATTCTGTCTTTTACATTCAAATGTTTTTTGATGTCACCCAAGTCATCCAGTGACTCAATAACTGCTTTCTTGATTGCTTGACAACTAATAAAATTTCTTACATTTTCCTCGATATAACGGAGGGTTGAGCTTGGTAACCTTTCACTATCATAGATTTCAGAAACCGTTTCAGTCAATGTCTCTGATTTATAAGTCTTTGCAACTAAATCATGTAAAATCTCTTTTGTTGGTATACCACGATATTCATTAAAGAATTTCTGTATACCTTTAAATATTTCGCTATATTCTCTTATTTCAAAGTTTTCATGACTAGTGAGAACCCCTAGATGTTCAAATATCTTGGGTTCTTGCACCATCGCTACAATAATTTGCTTTTGGAATTCTGGAGAAAATGAAAAGGTATCCGGATTCCAACCAATGACATCCGCCAATGTTAATGTTCACTCCAATCTATATATTTCATCTTAACTTATGAAAATAAAAGTACACTTTTCTAATTAAATAAACATTTTTGATAATTTCTCGTATGTTATCTCAGTCTCGTCTAGATCTAGAATAATAGAAATGAATTCTTGTTCAAATTCACCTGTGAATAACTGAACAATTTCTTTAAATGTTAAGTTTGAATTTAAACTCTTCAATCTAAATAAGCTGTTGATATTGCTCTGTAAAGATGGAGTTAAGCGGTTAAAGTCTTCACTTGTCTTTAATGCTAAATGTTTATTAATATTAGCAGAATCCAATTCTTTTGTCTTAAATCTATCATACATCGATGACATTTTAACTGAAAAGATTATACTGCTAAGAGGTATTTTTCTATCGTTCATATTTATAATTGTTGATATTTGCGGCCAATTTCTTATCATTACTTCTAAATAGTCATTGATATCTTTGATATTAGCTTCAGACATAAACTTAGCTATCTGTTTCCAGGCGGGTTTTGAATTTAAATACTCAGCTATCGTCATAAACTTCTTAGGTATTGCAGAGACATCAGTTTTTGGCACAGCGATTTTACCAGCAAATCCCTTGGTGTACTTAAATAGAATCTTATTATATAATGTTGCAATCTTAGATATTGCTAATAAAGATAACATATCCTTGCTATTGGATTTGAATGTATAATTAGTTTTTGTCATAGAACATATTCCTCTGATAGACTAAATATTGCAACAATTCGATTAGATCTTCAATTTCAAAATGTTTCACTAAATTTTCCTTCTTTAATTTCTTCTTGACAAAACTTCTAACATAACCTATAGCTCGATTTGACAACTCACCGTCGAAACTTTTAGGTTCTTCTTTTATCACATCTGAATATGTAGACTTTACCCATGACATTATATTGTTCAATGAAATATTGATTGATTCTAAAATAGTCTTATATAGTAAGGTATCTGATGGTTGGATATTTTTGTTCTTATAATATCTATTGAAATCAAAGGATATTTTAGTTTCATATTTTAGTTTCTTAACTGTGTCATTAAGAATATTCACATTATCTAGATAGAATTGTACAGCTTCTTTCACATAAAGTAAATACTGATAAGTAAGATATATGCTCGTATCAATATCTAGAGTAACATTTTTTGGTTTAGGTTTAGGAGTTACCATTGAATTAATGTCAATCGATTCATTAGATCCATTATTATTTGACATACTAATTTTGATTGGAGTGTCTTCTTCAGCCTCTTCAGACATATTTCGTGTCAGCTCAGTGTAAGTCATTTCCTTGTCTTTTACTTTCCTTGAGTTAGTGTAATATTTTAGAAGAGTATTTTTAACTATTCGGTTTAGATATGCAAA
>MWBK01000270.1 GCA_002069025.1 Bacteroidetes bacterium ADurb.Bin302
AAGTTGGCTCAAAAAATGTTTGGAATATATCCAAGTACACAACGTATGTTTAAGCGCACCGCTCCGATAAATTATGAACCTAAAACACTCACAAAGCATAAAGCGACTTCACAAGTTCATTTGACTTTTGGCAACAGAGCATATAACGCTTTTGATGATAAACGTTATTCGTTTTTTTTACTAAACAATATTCTTGGAGGAGGTAATATGAATAGTCGTTTAAACATGGCTTTACGCGAAAAACATGCCTTGGTTTATTCGGTTGAATCTATGTACACACCATATTCTGATGTGGGTAATTGGAATGTATATCTTGGCACAGATTCTCAAGATGTTGAATTGGCAATGAACTTGGTACATAAGGAAATCGAAAATCTTAAAAGTAAAAAATTATCAGCTAGTCAACTCCAAAAGCTTAAGGCTCAATGGATAGCTCAAATGATTATAGCAGGTGAGAATAGAGAGAATTGGTTGATGGGTGTAGTGAAACAATTTATGAATACCGGAAAGATTGAATCGAAGAAGGAAATCGAATCAATCGTTTCTGCCATCAGTGAAAACGAATTACAAACTGTTGCAGAAGAGGTTTTTGATGAAGGTAAATTTACTTATTTGTACTATAGATGACCGAAGAAATTGAACAATATATTAAACAGCACTCGCAAAAAGAAGACCCATTATTAACGCGTTTAAATAGAGATGCAAATGTAAAGCTACTTAATCCGCGTATGGTATCAGGTCATATACAAGGTCGATTGTTAAGTATGATATCGTATATGATACGTCCTAAAAGGATACTTGAAATTGGAACTTATGTAGGATACTCTGCAATGTGTTTGGCTGAGGGTTTGGCCGAAGGTGGTAAAGTAATTACTATTGATATAGATGAGGAGATTGAAGACATGGCAAGGGCTTATATTGAGCAGTCTGAATATGTAGATAAAATAGATTTTAGAATTGCAGATGCTTTAAAGTTGATTCCCGAACTGGATGAGGTATTTGATTTGGTCTTTATTGATGGGGATAAACGCGAATACAAAGCCTATTATGAAGCATCTTACGATAAATTACATCAGGGTGGATTTATGTTGATTGATAATACCCTATGGAACGGCAAAGTTTTAAATGCGGCTGCTTCGTGGGATCATCAAACTCAAGCTCTTATCGAGTTCAACGATTTTTTAGCATCTGACGAGCGTGTTGATCGTTTTATATTACCCCTGCGTGATGGTTTGACTTTTGTGCGTAAGCGTTAACAAGTAAGGCTTAGCATAAGGAATCTTGTTTTTTAATCGAAAACTCATACCTTTGTAAAAAAATTATGGAAGCAACAAGACAAAATAAAATTGCAAGACTGATACAAAAAGATATCAGCGAGATTTTCTTGGGCATGACACATACGATGCCCGGAACATTGGTTACTACTACAAATGTTCGTGTTAGTCCCGATTTAAGCGTTGCTAGAATATATTTAAGTATATTTCCTACTGAAAAATCGCAAGAATTGTTGGATTTAATTAATAGTAAATCTGCAAGCATTCGTTACGATTTATCACAACGTACTCGTTTTCAACTACGTACGGTACCAACATTGTCATTCTTTATAGATGACTCTCTCGATTACATTGAACACATAGACCAATTGCTAAAGAAACTGTGAATCTGCCGCTATACATAGCCGGACGTTATTTGTTCTCAAAAAAATCGCATCACGCAATTAATATTGTATCACTTATATCTGTGTGTGGTGTTGCAGTGGGAACAATGGCTTTGGTATGTGTATTATCTGTATTTAATGGTTTCCAAGGAATTGTTGAAGGCTTATTCGGTAATTTTGATCCTCAACTTAAAATAACTGCAAAACAAGTTAAGGTTTTTGACCCTGTTTTTGTGTCAAAAATATCTGAAATGCCGGATGTTGAATATTGTAGAGAGGTGTTACAAGAAAATGCGCTTTTAGTGTTTCGTGATAAGCAAACTCCGGTTGTAGTAAAAGGTGTTCCTGATGATTATGCTAAAATTAATCACATATCCGACATTATATTAGATGGTGATTTTAAAACAAAAGAAGGCTCATTTGATATGGCAGTGGGTGGAATTGGCTTAGTTCGAACTATAGGTTGTGGTGTGCATTATGTAGAGCCTTTACAATTATATGCGCCTAAACGAAGCGGGAATGTCAATATGATAAGGCCGGATGAAGCTTTTAAAAGAGAAATTGCTTTTTTAACGGGTATTTTTATGGTGCAACAAGAAAAATATGACAATAACTTGTTGATAGTTTCAATGTCACTGGCTCGCCGTTTATTTGATTACGAAAAGGAAGTATCTGCCGTCGAAATCAAATTGAAGGATGGTGCAAATGAAAAAAAAGTACAAGCAAGTATATCTAAAATGTTAGGTGATGATTTTTCTGTGCAAAATAGATATGAGCAACAAGAAGACTTTTTTAGAATGATGGAAATTGAAAAGTGGATTACATATCTTATTTTGTCTTTTATATTGTTGATAGCTGTGTTTAATATAATAGGTTCATTGTCGATGCTGATGATAGATAAAAAGGAGGATATCAAGATACTTGAAAATATGGGGGCATCACAAAAACTTATTTTTAGAATATTCTTACTTGAGGGATGGCTTATTTCATTTGTAGGTATGATTTTTGGCATAATTTTGGGTCTTATATTATGCTGGTTACAGATCCAGTTCGGTTTAGTTAGTTTAGGTACTGCAGGCTCTTTCATTGTTGATGCGTATCCTGTAAGTGTTCAGTTTTTGGATATTGTATTAGTGTTCGTAACTGTTGGCATTTTAGGTTTGTTAGCGTCTTTTTATCCTGCAAAACAAGTTTATAAACGTAATAATTAAAAATATGAGAAAGCTATTTTGTATAATCTTTTTAGTTATTTCATGTGTTTTTACATCATTTTCGCAATCAAACCCGATGCAATATGCAGCCATGTACGAAGGTTGTGTTGATGATGAAGAATCTGAAATTTATGGAGGAACTCATGGTGAATATCCTAATACTTTAGTAGATGCGGTTTTCCCGGGAGGTGATGTTGAATTATCCTTGTTCATATATAAAAATACTGAAATTCAAGAAGTTTATAGTGGGGAGTTGGATGTTGATGGTAATCCCTTACTGGTTGTAGGCGAGGTATTAGTGGAATTCGTAATTGACCGTTGCGGCAAGCCTGGACGCTTTAAAGTAGTGCAATCGCTTACTGATGA
>MWBK01000271.1 GCA_002069025.1 Bacteroidetes bacterium ADurb.Bin302
TAAAGAATTTGATGCCAAACGATTAGCTCCGTGCAAGCCTGTACATGAACATTCGCCGGCAGCATATAAATGCTTAAGCGAGGTTCTTGCTTTTTTATCTACTGCAATACCACCGCACAAATAATGAGCAGCGGGAACAACAGGTATATAATCTTTTGTGATATCTACTCCAATGCTCAAGCACTTATCATAAATCATGGGGAAATGTTCCTTGGTTTCTGCAGCAGTTTTGTGAGTTACATCAAGATAAACATAATCACTTCCGGATAATTTCATCTCAGTATCAATAGAACGAGCTACTATATCACGCGGCGCCAAAGATCCACGCTTATCATATTTGTACATAAATTCTTCGCCTTTAAGATTACGCAATACTGCACCATATCCGCGCAAAGCTTCTGTAATCAAAAAGGAAGGACGTTCATTAGGATTATATAAAGATGTTGGATGGAACTGTACGAACTCCATATCTTTTACCAATCCTTTTGCTCTATAAACCATTGAGATTCCATCTCCGGTAGCAATAGAAGGATTTGTGGTAGTTTGATATATCTGTCCTATACCACCTGTTGCCATCATAGTAACTTTTGACAAGAAAGTATGTACGTGTCTTGTTTTAGGATTTAAAACATATACTCCGTAACATTCAATACCGGGGGTAGTATGCTTAACTAATTGCCCAAGATGATGTTGCGTTATTAAATCTATGGCGAAATGATTTTCAAATACCTCAATATTCGGATGCTGATTAATTCTTTTAACCAAAGAATGCTGAATTTCAGCACCGGTACTGTCTTTATGATGCAGAATTCTAAATTCAGAATGGCCCCCTTCTTTATGAAGGTCGAAATTACCTGATGCATCTTTGTCAAAATCTACACCCCACTGAACTAATTGATCTATTTCGCGTGGTGCATTTTCAACCACCATACGTACAACAGATTCGTCACAAATTCCATCTCCCGCAATCAATGTATCGGCAATATGTTTGTCAAATTTGTCGGTATCTTTAGTTACAGAAGCAATTCCTCCTTGTGCCAGGTTTGTATTTGCCTCCTCCAATTTGGTTTTGCATAGAATTGCAACCTTGCCTTTATCAGCAACTTTAAGGGCAAAACTCATTCCTGCAATGCCACTTCCAATAACCATAAAATCAAACTTGCGTACCATAATTCAAATATTTTCAATACACAAAAGTACAAAAAAGGAGGATACTATTGTAATATCCTCCTTTTAAAGCTTCGAATTCGAATTATTTCTTCAGAATCTTTGTTATTTCAACATTATCATTTGTATAAACTGCCTTTAAAATATATAAACCCGAACTAATTCCTGACATATTAATTTCGTAATTATCACTATTGAAATTGAACTGTTTAAGAACTTTTCCGTTTAGTGATAAGATTTCTGCAGACTTAATTACTTCGTCAGATTCAACTACTGCATAATCTGAAATAGGATTAGGATATACAACAAGATAATGATTATCTGCAACGACATCATTTACAGCAGTTACACATTCAGAACCCTTCAAAGAAACATTTGATATGGTGTAAACAGCATCAGCAGGTCCGCCACTAACAGATAATACAAGCGCCGGAGCATCTAATCTTTCAGCAGCTGTTTCAGATATGCTAAACTTATATTCTTGGCCTGCTGTGAGTGTTATTTCGTTATCGTTAAACATCTGAAGCTTATTATCATTGTTTGATTCTACATATATGTTTACAGTTGCATTTTCAGTTGATGTTATAGTTCCGCTAAGTGTATATTCTGTACTTGCCTTCAAAGGGTTCTTATTTCCAACCGTAACAACATACATATTGTCATATGATAGTTTCGGATTTGCAGTAATTGTAGTTCCTGAATAGCTTGCAAGACCTTCAACCACATTCCAGACATTATTTTCATTACAAACATTCGACATAGAAGTATATGATGCAAAAGAATTTGTACATACATCTATTTCAGTTCCACAACTTGAAGAGTTATCTGTTAATGTTGATTGAGGATAGTCTGTTTTATCTTGGTAAATGCGAACCCAATCAACTTGCATTTGGCATGAAGTAAAATCCTGAGCAATATTATAATTCACATAAGCACCTCCTAATGCTATATTATATAGCATGTAGAATTCGTAATTAAAAGCATAAATACCATTTGAACGATCTGTTGCAGCTGCAGTACTCATAGTAACTACATTTTGCCTATTTGAGCCATCTGCATCACATACGTAACCAATTAGAACTGATGGTGTCCACTCTACACCAAATATACGCCATAGGTCTCCTACTTCTTCATCGAATGTTATGGACTGACCATAGTTTACATTAGAATAAGAACCATCCATTCCGTTATTGTTCCAGTGATATGTACTCAATGCTCTATTCCATGTTGTAGTATTTGAGGTACACATTTCTTCCATAATGTCAATTTCACCTTGGTACGGCCAAGAATCAGCTCCTTTACCTAACATCCAAAATGCGGGCCAAACACCGGTATTAGCTTTTGGGGTTTTGATTAATGATTCTACCTTACCATATCTTGCCTGTACTTTACCGTTACTTTTTATACGTGCAGAAGTATAGCTACTTCCTGAATAGTCTTCTTTTTTGGCAACGATAATCATTTTACCGTCTTGAAGATATAAATTATCAGCTCTACTTGTGTAATACTGAGATTCACCATTACCCCATCCACCGGCACCTATTTCGTAGGTCCATACTGTTGGGTTTAATTCATCACAGTCGAACTCGTCAGACCACACTAATTCGTAAGCAGCAGACATAGGCAGAGAGAATGTCAGCATAGCAACTCCGATTAAAAGACAGCTTTTAATATTCATAATATTTAATTTACGGAGTTATCTATTCGACAAACTCCCGGTTAGTTAAGTACGAAATCGGCCGACAGACCTTCTACACTGTTTGGAGCCACCCAAACGCAAAATTTACCCGGTTCTGTAACTTTTTGCATTTTTGCATTCCAAAAAGACAATTGATCTGCCGAAATCTTAAATGAAACTGTTTTTTCTTCTCCCTTTTTAATATAAATCCTTTGAAATCCTTTTAATTCTTTTAAAGGACGAACTAATGAGCCTACATAGTCTCTAACGTACAATTGCACCACTTCGGTACCATCGTATTTGCCTGTATTTTTAATCTTACATGATACCGTTAGGGTATCTTTCATGTTTATTTTATCTGACGATAATTGTAAATCAAAATACTCAAATTTTGTATATGATAAACCATAACCGAATGGGAATAATGGAGCTAAACCTGCATCTAACCAATATGTACAGAAACCTAAAGATGTTTGCTTTGCTTCTAACGGAATATCATCTATCATATGAAGAGGTTGTTGTGCAGGACGCCCTGTTTTATAATCGCTATAATAAATAGGAATCTGACCAACCATTTTTGGGAATGTAACAGCTAATTTACCCGATGGAACAGATTTACCAAAAATCAAATCTATCAAAGCAGGCCCTGCCATTGTACCGCCATGAAATGCAACAAATAATGATTTTGAGGCTTCTGTCTCTGCTTCTATCGTTAACGGTCTTCCTGCCATCACTATTGTTACTAAAGGCTTTCCTGTGGCTTCTAATGCCTTTAGCAATTCGGTTTGAGCTCCAGGTAGATTAATATCGGCTCTACATTTTGCTTCTCCCGACAATATTGCTTCTTCACCTACAAATAACAATACTACATCAGACTTTGATGCCATAGATACAGCCTTTGCAAAATCCTTTTTATCGTAATCGCGAGTACTTATTAAAGCTTTCTCGTATAAAATTTCAAACTTATCACCATACTGTTGTTTTATTGCAGCAAGAGGAGTTACAGAATGTGTTTTATCTCCATCAAAGCACCATGTTCCCATTTGGTCGTGAGCAGCATCGGCCATTGGTCCAATTACAGCCACCCTTTTAATATTATCTGCAGACAATGGTAAGAAATCATTTTCATTTTTTACTAAAACTGCACTTTCTGTGGCAGCATTTACGGCGGCCCTTAAATGCTCTTCCGAATACAATACAGAATCTTTCTTCGACAAATCAGTGTATGGGTTGTCGAATAAACCTAAATCAAATTTAAGTCTTAAAACACGCCTTACAGCATCGTCTATCAACTTTTCATCAACTGCATTTGCTTGTACTAGTGAATCTAAATAATTGACATATACAAAACTCATCATATCCATATCAACTCCGGCAAGCATTCCCAACTTTGCTGATTCGGCTTCGTTCTCGCAAAAACCTTGGACTGCCATTTGTTCTATTGAGAAATAATCACTTACAACCATTCCTTTATATCCCCATTCTTCTCTCAATATATCTCTCAACAAGAATGTGCTTCCTGATACAGGAACTCCGTTTAATTCATTAAATCCGGCCATAAATGTAGCAACACCTGCTTTCGCAGCAGCTTCAAATGGAGGCAAAACATAATCGCGTAAACGTTGTTCTGAAGTAAATACTACATTATAATCTCTACCGCTTTCTGTTAAACCATAGGCAGCAAAATGTTTTGCACAAGCCGCAACCCTATCAGGGGCAGACATATCAGATCCTTGAAATCCTTTTATCATTGCAACACCTAATACTGATGTTAAATATGGATCCTCACCTAAACTCTCGGCTATTCTACCCCATCTTGGATCACGAGTAACGTCAATCATTGGAGCAAAAGTATAGCGTATACCTGTTGATGCAGCTTCAGCTGCTGCTACGCGAGCACCTTCTGTAATAATTGTAGTATCCCAACTACAAGCTTGCCCTAAAGGAATAGGAAATACTGTTTTAAAACCATGAATCACATCACGAGCATATAGCAAAGGTATTCCTAAACGACTCTCTTCTATAGCAACACGTTGTAACTCATTTACCTTTTCGGGATCGCAATTTAATATTGAACCTATATTCCCGTCTTTTACATTCTGAATTATTTCGTCAGACACATCACCGGCATCACGCTGATTTAATTGGCCTATCTTTTCTTGTAAGGTCATTTTAGACAATAGGGCCTCAACCTTTTCATCGGTTGTATCTTTAATTTCATTTTTTTGACATGCTGTAAAGCAGGCAATAAATATAATCGCTAATATGATGTAATACTTTTTCATACACATAAAATTTATTATTAAATAAAAGGAGGACAAACAGTTATATTTACTGTATTCCTCCTAATTATCATCTACATACTCTAAATTTCTTGAGCAAATACAGTTACTATAAATGAACAATCAGTCCCTTAATATCTGAATCGCGTGCAAATATGCGTGCACTTAATTTTTGATCTAAAGCATAAGTTACAATCCTTTCGGTTGATTTATCTGCATAAATAACATCTATACCTTCTTTACCATCTTTTAAATATGTAAATGGTATTGAACAATATGTAAACTTAATATACGGAACATCAGCCTTAATAAACTCAGAATAATTCAACATGTCTTTGTTAATTGACAGACAAGCATTATTTATGAAGATTCCCAGTTCAAAGAAACGATTTATGATATCTTCTTTTACCTGACCTGTCATACCGGGTTGTTGAACTCCTGCCATAATAGGAGTATGAGAATATGGATCGAATGGGAATGAACCATAATTTTCGGGCGATTTATGAGCACCTATTCCGTCTTTTACAGCAGCATAATGCGCTTTTAGACGAGCAATAACATTTGCATCAGCACCTTCTGACATGGCTTTTTGAATATTTTCGCCTATTGCCAAAAGTAATTTTGATACCATGTGCCAATAAATAGAACCTAAACCTTCGTACTTATAGAATGATCCTGAACGTCCTGTAAATGACTTATGATCAAATATCTTTTCGTATATATCGAGCAATAACTGACGATCTTTTTCTGACACCTTAGTTGGTAATTTATCTAATGCAGCAGATAAAAAGCCTGCATTATTGAAATTTGCATTAAAATGCACACCACCTAAATGGTCTTCTGATAAAATCTTACCGTCTTTTGCTGCCAACAATTGCTTAACTACAGGTAATGAAACAGCATCATTAGGCAGATTGTTTTTTTCTAAAAAGCTAGCTAAACGCTTGTTAGGATATAAAATATAGCTATTTTGATCTGCACGATATAAAGAACTTTTACGCAAAGAATCTAATAAAGAACATGCTTCACTAGCCGACAATTCCATTGATGTAAGAACAGCAACCTGTCCTTCAAGCATCTCGTATAAGTGATTTACCGAAACTGTTCCCTCTCCAAAAGAAACTAAATTATACGAATGATACATTCCGTCTTCACGCTTGTTAATTCGTATTGACTCATCAATATAAGAAAGTACTGTTTCGAAGAATTTAACTAATTCTGCTTTTGAAATGCTTTGCTTCTTGCCTGTAAAACCTTTATATATTTGCGAACGATATGCCTCACCGGCTTTGCCTAAAGCATCTACAACAACACGACGTTGTTTGTCATTGAAACCATTTTTAACAACAGATGCAGATCCTTCAAATGCAGCAGATAAGCCATTGAAGAAACTTTCCATTTCTGCTGATACTTCAAAACTATTTTCGTTTGATTCTGCAAATAGATTCTTAGAAAACGCAACAAATCTGCGCATGTAATACAAAGTAACCATTGAGGCACCATATCCTACTAAAGCATTATTTGCATCATTCCATTCAGGACGTAAGGTGTTCATCCAAATACCTGCTTCAGGAATAAAGTTACTCAATTTTGCAAGTAGAGTTGCCAATAATTTTTCGGTGAAGGATGCCAATATTACCTCATCATTTTTATCTAACATCAAACGTGCATCAGATCCGTACGCAGGTAATATGTCAAAAATATGATTATGTAATTTGTCTTCAAATGTTATGGAGTTCTTTGGATCTGCAACTATTTCAGAATATGATTTAAGACGATATGGAACATTCGCAAATGCATAACGCAAATCGTTTAGTGAGGAACCTAATGCTTCCGGATAGTATTTACGAGATAGTTCCATCAATTTAAGTAGGTAGATCATTTGGTGGTCGCCCCAATATCCGATATTTGACCATGGATTTTCAGGTTCAATTATTTCCCAATCAATACCTTCGCTTGTTACTTTATATGGATTATAGCCATCTGCTGTTGTTGCATTAAAGAATTTTGCGATAATACCATTGATATATTCGGGATAAGATAATGATAGGGCTTCCCAATTTTGGAAGATATCACGCCAATTGCCTTGATATGAAATTAGTTTATTGCCGTTTTCATCATTAACTTTAATGTTAAACATGTTCCAAGGACGACTTGGATCCCCATGACGACGACTAAATGTCAATGGAAGATATTCTTGGAATAAACGGTATAATTGTTTGTCTTTTTGTTTCAGCACTGCCGATTCAAGATCTTTGTATGATAATGTTTCGGGTAATGATTTCAAAAATTCAGCATTGCGAGCAGCTACTTTAGTATTAAATATCTTTACGTGTTTTGCAAAAGCAGCTCCAAAAATATTATAATTATCGCAATAGAAACCACCACGCATAGTATTAAACAAAACATTTGCAAAGTGACGTGCCATTCCATGGTCATCAGCTGTTTCTTGAATACCATCAACTTCTCCTACAATTGCATTTAAAGCTGCTGTTCCTTTTGCTATGCTTTGTTCTAACAAGAGAGGTATATTCTTTTCATTTTTCAAAAATGCAATGCAATTACGAACTTGTACAGCATCTTGCGAAACTTCTGCAACAAAGAACCATGTTTTTTCGGTTTTACTTGATATAGTAAACGAAGTATGTGCAAGAAATGCTCCACGAACCCCTTTTGCCTCATTTTCAGCTTCAATTTCAAGACCTGCTCTAAACGCATCCAATTGACGAGAACTCAATAAATATGATGCTTTATCCAAACCGTAATTCCAGATAACATTAGCACGTAAAGACTCACTTGGTTCTGCTCTATCAACCAAAATAGACTCCATTCTGAACAATGCCATTGAAGCATCTGCTACAAGTTCTGTCTTTTTATATGCATCAACTAAGGTTGATAATTTGTTTTGTGTAAGTTGATCTACTCCCGAAGGCAATACATTCTGAACACCATCTATAATTTCAACTTCAATTTTATCATTGCTGTCATTAACAAGTTTACTCTTCTTGATCCAACCATAAGCATCTGCATTCATCCATGCATATTGAAATGTCAGACCTAAATCAAAATTCTGCTCAATAAACAATATCTTGTTACCTATTGTGCTTTTTGCTATTCGGCGCTCAATTTTATATACTCCTGCATTACGATTTGAGAATGGTTCCCATAAATATTCTTTACCTGCTAACTTTACATGTAAGATTGTTTTGCTGCCTGTCGATTCAAAACCCTCTGTTATTTTATCATCTGTGTAGTATGGAAATAATGCAGTATCAGGGTTGATACGACCTGCCGTAAGACCCCCTGTACTTGACAGATACATCCATAAGTTTGATTCGCTGGCTATGCTGATAAAAAATGCTTGCATAGCATCGTAATTTGTTATTTGATAGAATTTTTCTCCATCAATTACAATAAAACCACCTTTTACGTCTTTTTTAGTGGCATTTACATTTGTATTTCCTAAGCAAAGAGTCATTTTAATAAAACTTATCAGTTAATGTTTAGTATTTACTTAAAGTTCGCTGGCACGTTTAGCCTCTAAATCAATTTTCATTTGAGTTGTTGTATCTGCATCTATATTGTAAAATGCCATTACTATTGCACATGAGGCATATAATACACCCGGAATAACAGAAACAAGTAACTTAATACCAAAAATTGCACTATCAGGTTGAGTATCGCCATTTGATACAAAATTTGACATTTCTAAGATCCAGCCGGCTGCAGCTGCACCAATTGCCCAACCTACTTTTTGTGCGAATACTGCTGCAGAAAAGCATAAACCTGTTGTTCTACGACCTAAATGCCACTCGCCGAAATCTGCAGCATCAGCAATCATAGTCCATAACAATGGAACTGCAGGTGCGTATGCCATCTTAGCTAACACATTAAATATATAAATAAGTGTAATATTGCTGCCGGCTGCATATATGGCAGCAAAGAAAATACCTGAAACAATAGAACTGGTAATAAATACATTCTTATTGCCAAAACGCTTTGCTAAAGGTTTTGAGAATGGTAAAGCAACAATTAATGCTAATGTACCTACAATATTAAAGAGTTGTACTTCTTCGGTATTCTTAATAAAATATTTAAAATAATACGCAATCGCAGCATTCTGCATTGCAAACATTACGAATGACACTACACCTACAACAGTCAACACAATCCAAGGTCTATTTTTAAATAGATATTTAAAATCTTTAGATACTGAATTATCTTGCTTTTTAGGTGCCGGAACACGTTCGCGAGTTGTTTTAAATGCGATAAAGAAGAATAATAAACTCAATATTGCAAAAGCTATTACCGTGTATTGGTAACCTTGAGCCTGATCAATAACAATTCCTTCTTTCTTACCTGCTATACTGTCTAATAACGAAAATGATACTTCGTTATTTCCCATAGCACCAAAATAATTTACCAAATAT
>MWBK01000272.1 GCA_002069025.1 Bacteroidetes bacterium ADurb.Bin302
ATTATAGGGGTCTTCTATTCTATACGTTTTTGATTTTACTAAGTTTTTTTGATTACATGAAAAAGATAGATTTTAAAATTCGTGAGGGTGAAACCTATATTCCTCTAATTCAGTTGCTTAAATCAGCAAATGTTGTGTGTTCAGGCGGAGAGGCGCAACAAGTTGTTATTGATGGACTTGTACTCCGAAATGGAGTAGTCGAATTGCGCAAGCGTGCAAAAATAATCAGTGGTGATGTAATCTTATTTCAAGATTTCGAAATCGTAGTTCGTAATGCTTAAGTTTAGGCGCAAATTAATAATTAAGCAAAGCTATTTAATGATTTTTGCTTAAGCTAATAAACATTCTAAATTAAATTCACTGCTACTACGCGAATGCTAATATTAACACCTGTGCAGATATAATCCTTAAAAACATTGTTAGTGGATAAACAGTAGAGTATGCAATAGCAGGCGCATCGTTATTAGCTGTTGAACTTGCATACGCGAGTGCCGGAGGATCGGTCATACTGCCAGCAATCAAACCCATGATAGTGTAGTAGTTAAGTTTAAAGCAAGATCTAGATATAATACCAATTATAATTGCGGGAATAATGGTGATTAAAAATCCGCATCCTATCCAAAGCAAGCCATCACCCGATAAAACCGTTTTAAAAAATTCACTGCCTGACGACAGGCCTACACTTGCTAAGAATAAGCATATACCTACTTCTCGAAGCATCAGATTTGCACTTTGTGTTGTAAATGTAACGAGCTTTATTTTGTAACCAAATCTTCCTACTAAAATAGCAACAATCAGCGGACCTCCTGCTAAACCTAATTTTGCCGGCATTGGCATTCCGGGGAAATAGAATGGTATACTACCAACCAAGATACCGGTTAGAATACCAATAAAAATTGATATGATATGGGGCTCATTAAGTCTTTTAAGAGTATTTCCTAGAATTTTTTCTGCTCTTTTAATTGCATCTAGTGGTCCTACAACCATAACACGGTCACCAACTTGAAGGATCAAACTTGGTGTAGCAAGCAAATCTATGCCGGAACGGTTGACACGTGTAATATTAACTCCCAATACGCTTCTTAATTTTAAAGAACCAATTGTTTTCCCGTTTATATTATCTTGTGTAATAACTATTCGTCGAGATACCAATTTTGAATCGTCATCTTCCCATTTGTATTCAGTTTCTTCTCCTAGGAATGTACGTACGGATTCTGTATTATTAATTGTGGTTACTACTAAGATTATATTACCGGTATGTAATACTGTATTTCCGGCAGGAATAACAATTGTGTCATTTTCTATCATTCTTGATATAATAAAATCGCGACCCACTAGGTTTCTGCATTCCTTCATCGTTTTCCCTTCAATTGCCTTATTTGTAATTTTCAAAGTCATGCGTTCCGGTACTTCTTTAGCATTGTCATCTTGCGATATTAATTTTTCACTTTCGTTATCAAGTTTGATTCGGAATAAAACACGTATAAGTACCATTGATAAAATAATTCCAACAACTCCAAGAGGATAAGCTACAGCATATCCCAAACCGATAGAGCTACCAGTGTAATGTATTTGACGAAGTGCTTCTTCAGCTGCACCCAAACCCGGCGTATTTGTTACAGCTCCCGACATTATGCCAACAATCATTGGGAAAGGAATGCGGTCATTTGCAATGTAATAGATTGAGATTGCTGTAATTATGCCTAGTATAACAATGCCGCAAGCTAAGGTATTAAGCACCATTCCTCCTTTTTTGAAAGAAGAAAAAAATCCAGGGCCTACTTGCAAGCCAATTGTGTATATAAATAAAATGAGTCCGAATTCTTTAATAAATTCCAAAACGGTAGAATTGACTGTAAAGCCGAAATGTCCGACTATTATGCCAACAAATAATACAAAAGTAACACCTAATGATATGCCAAATATTTTTACTTTGCCGAGAAAAACCCCAAATGCGATTATGAATGAATACAGCAACAATGTATGAGCAATAGACTCATTGGTTAAAAGATTTATAAGCCATTCCATAAAAGAAATTTTTTATAATTTAGTTATTAAAGTGTTATTGTAAATTGCAATTACAGTGTACTTTGCGGCATCAAAGGTATGCTTTTTTTCTTTGAAAGCAATATGTAGAGATACTAAATATTATTACTTTGTTTTAGCTGCCAAATCTTGTAATTTCATCATTTCATCTCGGTACTGAGCAGCTTGAATGTAATCCATCTCCTTTGATGCGGCAAGCATAGATTTTTTAGCTTTTTCTGCAGCTTTGAGAAGTTGATCTTTTGTCATGTATTTAACAATAGGATCTGCTGCAATATTTAGTTCAGTTGGCTCCATATAAGCACTATTTTCTCTAATCGGCGAATTTGAGATTTTAGCCAAAGGAGAATGTTTGTCTCTTAAAATAGCAGTTGGAGTAATATTATTTTGTTTATTATATTCGTTTTGCTTATTTCTGCGGCGTATTGTCTCGTCTATTGTTTTTTGCATGCTTTCTGTAATTGTATCAGCATACATAATAACTTTCCCGTCTAAATTACGTGCGGCTCTACCGGCTGTTTGGGTTAAAGCTCTATGTGAGCGCAAAAATCCCTCTTTGTCGGCATCTAATATTGCAACTAATGATACTTGAGGTAAGTCAAGACCTTCGCGCAATAAATTTACGCCAATTAAGACATCGTATAATCCTGCTCGTAAATCGTCTAAAATTTGAACTCTTTCAAGAGTATCTACATCAGAGTGAATGTAAGTGCATCTGACTCCGTTTTTAAGCAGGTATTCTGTTAGCTCTTCTGCCATTCTTTTGGTTAGAGTAGTTACCAAAACTCTTTCATCCTTTTCGGCACGTATTGTAATTTCTTCAAGCAAGTCGTCGATTTGATTCTTGCTAGGCTTAACAATGATTTCAGGGTCTAATAAACCGGTTGGTCTAATGACTTGTTCGGTTATTATTCCTCCGGATTTCTGTAATTCATATTCAGCAGGGGTTGCACTTACATAAATTGTCTGTTTTTCTTTTCCCTCAAACTCTTCAAATGTAAGAGGACGATTATCCATAGCTGCGGGTAATCTGAAACCATATTCAACCAAATTCTTTTTTCTAGCCTTATCACCGCCATACATTGCGTGTATTTGAGGAATAGTAACATGGCTTTCATCGATAACCATTATAAAATCTTTAGGAAAGAAGTCCATCAAGCAAAATGGAGGAGTCCCTGCATTACGGCCATCAAAATACCTTGAATAATTCTCAATGCCTGAACAATATCCTAATTCACGTATCATTTCAATGTCGTAAGTAGTACGCTCGTATAGACGTTTGGCTTCGTAATTCTTTCCTATGGATTTTAAGTAATCAACTTGTTTACCTAGGTCTATTTCAATTTCTCCAATGGCACGAAATGTATTTTCTTTTGTAGTAACAAAAATATTGGCAGGTGATATGCTGTACTCATCTAACGATTCTATAGTAGACATGCTGATAGGTTCTAATAATTCAATGCTATCAATTTCATCACCCCAAAATAATACCCTGCAAACAATTTCAGTATATGCTAACCAAATATCAACAGTATCGCCCTTTACCCTAAAATTTCCGCGTTGAAAATCGATTTCATTACGAGTGTACATTGAAGATACAAGATGTCGCAAAAATTCATCTCTTACAAATTTTTGTCCCGTTCTTATATTTACCATGTTCTTGGTAAAATCTTCCGGATTTCCTATACCATATATACATGATACTGATGATACTACAATAATGTCTTTTCTACCCGACAACAATGCAGACGTTGCTGATAATCTAAGTCTATCGATTTCTTCATTTATAGCAAGGTCTTTTTCTATGTATGTATCGGTTGTTGGGATGTATGCTTCAGGTTGGTAATAGTCATAGTATGATACAAAATACTCAACAGCATTATGTGGAAAAAAACTCTTGAATTCGCCATATAATTGTGCCGCCAATGTCTTGTTGTGGCTTAATACCAATGTCGGCTTGTTTACATTTGCAATTACATTTGCGATTGTAAATGTTTTACCTGAACCTGTTACACCGAGTAAAGTTTGATGAGCTTCGTTATCAAAGATTCCGTCAGTTAACTGCTTAATGGCTTCAGGTTGGTCTCCGGTTGGTTTATATGGCGATTCAAGCTTAAAATTCATGCAATAGGTGTGGATTGTTTCATAATTACCCACGCTATCAAATAAAATAACAAACCGCCCAAAAAACCGGTGAAAATAGTAAGAGTAGCTACAATAAGTCTTACAACTGTAGGATCCATTTCAAAGTATTCGCCTAATCCACCACAAACACCTGCTATCATTTTGTTGTTTTGTGATAAAAATAATTTTTTGTTCATAATTTTGAATCGTGATTTATATTTATTATTATCTCATATTTTCAGCAAAGGTACTATTTTTGCGCTTTAATAGTATACTTGTTTTAAATTAAAACATACCTTTGTGTTTATGAAAAATATACGATATTATATCCTTTTGTCGATAACTTTATTAAGTGCTACTTGCATGCAAGCTGTGTCAATTAATTTAGATTCGCTAACTTAACTGTTAAAAATAAAAATCCGCAACAATTAATTTTGTCGCGGATTTTTATTTTTGTAAATCAATATCAATTATTTTATCATTTGGTCTATAGCTTT
>MWBK01000273.1 GCA_002069025.1 Bacteroidetes bacterium ADurb.Bin302
TGTACATGTTTGCAAGCATCATGACGAAAACCATCTAAATTAAATTTTTTAACCCAATATATTGCTGAGTCTGTCATTGTCTCAACAATTTCTTGACGTGAATAATCTAATGTTGGTAAGAATTCATCGAACCATGTTGTCAGTCTTTGATCATTCCATCTTTGAAGGTTCTTTGTCCCGTCAGGAAGGATTAGAGGAGTACAAATTGTAGGATCATTTTTAAACATACTATGATTCTTATGAACGTGGTTAGCTACATAGTCTAGAATAACATTTATTCCGTTACTATGTGCTGCGTCCATTAATGCTTGCATCTCTTGATCTGTACCCAATCTGAAATCAATTTTTGAAGATGAAATAGGCCAATACCCATGATATCCTGAAAATTTTGTTTTAACAGGATATTCTAATTGTGCATATGGTTCTAAGGGATTCTGAACAATAGGTGATATCCAAAGTGTAGTAAAACCAAGTTTATTAAAATATCCGTCTTTTATTTTCTGAGTAATTCCGACTAGGTCGCCTCCAAAATAATCAACTTTAGGGTTAACGTCCGGTCTGTTCATTGGATGATTGTTCTCTTTTTTCCCATCTTTAAACCTATCAACCATCAAGGAATATATAATTTCTCCATGTTTGTCGAAACGAGTCATTTCTTTTACATCATCTAACACTTTCCCATTTTCAAGTGGTACTAAAATATCATTCGAAATGCCATATTTATTTGCAGCAAAAACTCTTATGTATGACCTTTTTAATTCTTCCGATTCTGTTGGTAGTGTTATTACTATGCTGTTTTCTTCAATTTTAGTAAATCGTTGCGGTAATAAATAATTTTGCCAATAAACATATACTTGTTCTGTTTCGTTAAATAAATCAAGTGTAATGGTACTATTATTAAAATCTTTGCTAAGTAGTATTGGTGCCTTGTCTTGATTACTTGGTATATGCAATACGGAATTGAATTTTCCTGAGTTGTTATCAACCTTCTCCGGATTCGTTTCGTCGTGATTCCATTCTCCATCTCTAACTAATTGATAAAGATATGTTCCCGGACTTATACGGAAAGCGACTTCATATATACTATCGCTGTTTAGAGTTAAATCAGGATGAAAACTAGGTACCCAGTCGTTCATTTGCCCTGCAAGTTGAACTCTATCATATTTTTTTCCATGAGGATTATATTTAAAAACATACTCTTTTTCGTCTGTACGTTTAGCTAATATGCTATATGGAACACCTTTTACCCATAAAGCAATATTAGTTAGTTGAGGCGTTTTGTTGGAATTTAACTTAACACTCAACTTGTCCTCAGATAATTGCGCAAATACATATCTGCTATCGCAACTAACAGAGTCAATTGCTGTTGGATCGAGTACATAGTCTTTTGTTAGGAAACTGTTTATACCGGGATATAAAGTTATTGTCGAATTTAGACCATAATAGGCATTTGTATTTGCCGGTAAGTCTAAAGATTTACGACCTTGGCAACTAATTAAAGAAATACCAACGCAAAGGCATAAAATCAATTTCTTCATATTTTTCATAATTCTATAAATTACTGTTTTATAAACTTATTACTTATTTAACTATTTGTTTTCTTCTCGCTAATGATAAATACCGAACAAGCTCCAAGAATTAATGAAGCCCCTGCAACAGCAAGCATACTTACTTGAGCTCCTCCTACCATTTTTAATATATCTCCACCAATAATTGCAGCTATTATTTGCGGTAAACAAATAGTTCCATTAAATAAACCTAGGTAAATTCCCATGTTTTTGCCCGATACAGAGTTTGTGAAAATTGCAAATGGCATTGCAAGCATTGCAGCCCATGCAAAACCTATTATAAAATATGATGCAAAAAGTATGTATTGGTTGTGAATAAACAGAGTACTTATAAATCCAATGCCACCAAGTAACAAACTCAACGAGTATCCGAGTTTTCTAGATTTAAACAGAGGAAGTAACATTGCCCAGCAAACAGAACCGATTGCTTGTACTGCAAATAAAACACCAACCCAATTACCTGCAGCTTGAAATCCTTCACTAGTAGTTTCTGTTGTACCCCATACGTTCTCGGCAATTGCTCCGTGAGTGTATGTCCACATATACATAAATGCTACCCACGAGAATAATTGAACAAGTCCGATTGTCCAAAATTGTTTTGGGGCATGTATTAATAAAGATAATACGTTCTCAGACTTTTTGTTTTCAGATTCGGTGATGTTATGGTATGCGTTAAACTCCTCCGGATTCATTTCTTTAACAGAAAAACTTGTGTATAAAACGCATAATATTAAAATTGCAGCGCCTATATAGAATGAGTATATTACAGAATCCGGTATTATACCTTCAGCGGCGGTATTGCTTATGCCAATCCATGTAAATATGAATGGGAATAAATATCCTATTAAACTACCTGCATTACATAAAAAACTCTGAATAGAGTAGGCCAATCCTTTTTGCTTCTCGTTTACCATATCTCCAACCATCATTTTAAATGGTTGCATTGCCATGTTAATTGATGTATCAAGCAGCATAAGCATAATTAAGCCGAATGTCATTGCATCAATATATTTTTGGTAACTGCCGGCATTTGGAAGAAGGCACATTACTAAAATAGCAACAAATGAACCTAAAAGTAAGTATGGTTTACGTCTGCCAATGCTTTTAATCCATGTTTTGTCGCTAGCCCAACCAACAATAGGTTGAACTATAATACCCATTAGTGGAGGTAATATCCAAAAATAGCTTAAGTTATGTGGATCAGCTCCAAGTGTAGAGAAAATTCTGCTTATGTTAGCACTTTGTAAAGCATAAGCAATTTGCACTCCGAAAAAGCCGAAACTAATATTAAATAGTTTCGCAAAGGACAAATCCGGTCTGTTCATATCGTTTAATAGTTAAGTTAGGCTGTATTATATTTCTAGTTTTTACTTGTTTAGTTCAATAATCCATGCAGTTTTTGCAGGTATAGCTATATACTGTGTCAAGTCAATTTGTTTTTCTGTAGTAATTTCTGTTCCGCTTGTATAGTTATCAAAAACTTCTTCATAGCGTTCAAGAGATACAACTTTAGTTTGATTATTGTTATTAAATATCATTACTATCGTTTTACTTTGGTCGTATCTCGAAAATAAATATATGCCGTCATAAGGAATAAATTGTTTCATTTTTCCTGTCTGTAGGGCAGTATTTTGTTTCCTATAATTAAGTATTTTTCGCATGTAGTTAAACACTTCGTTCTCTTTAGGAGTGCGTCCTTCTTGCGTAAATGCATTGCGTGAATCTTCTTTCCATCCACCGGGGAAATCGAAGCGGTATCCTTCGTAATTTCCCTGAATACCATCTAACATGATTTCATCTCCGGCATATATTTGTGGAAATCCGCGTGTTGTTAGCAACATTGCAACTCCCATTTTGTATTTGTTTATGTCATAATCAACAGATCCACTAAAGCGGTCAATATCGTGATTGTCAAGAAAATTCATTAGGTTGTTGATGTTGGGGTATGCAAAGTCTTGTGCATAATGTGAGTAAAAACGAGACATTCCGCTATCCCAGCCATCATTTTCATTAAATGCCATGTGTAGCACATCTTTCAACACAAAATCCATAACAGAAGGAAGATTTGAATCAAATCCATCTTTATTGTTGTTTCCCGATTGGTAATAAGAAATTTCAAGTGGTGATTTAACCCAACATTCTCCTACTATGTTAATTGCAGGATATTCATCTCTAAAAGTTTTCATAAATGCAGATGCAATATTGATGTTGTTATAAGGATATGTATCAACTCTTATTCCATCAACATTTCCATATTCAATCCACCAAATATATACTTGACTTAAGTACTTGAATAATAATGGATTTTCTAAATTTAAGTCAGGCATATTGTACGAGAACCAGCCTTTCTCCAAAACTTGTTTGTCAATCTCTGCCGCATGTGGATCAGTCCATGCTGTCATGCGATAATTTGATGAAGTGTATTTAGGCCATTTGTGGACCCAATCTGATGATGGTAAACTTTGCATCCACCAATGAGTTCCTCCACAATGATTAGGAACTACGTCAATAATTAATTTCATATCATTAGCATGGCATGAGTCTGATAAACTTTTATAGTCTGCATTAGTTCCAAGTCGAGGATCTACTTTGTAATAATCGCTTGTTGCGTAATGATGATATGAATATTGAGAATCGTTATTGTCAAAGAAAGGAGTCATCCATAGTGCGGTGCATCCTAAATCAGAGATATAAGGAATTTTTGATATTAAACCGGCAAGATCACCTCCATGCCTAGCGCCCTTGTCTGTTCTATCAACGGCCTGTATATAATCTTTTTGTTGATCGTTTTTCTCGTTGCCATTTGCAAATCTGTCGGGCATTACAAGGTAAACGGCGTCTTCAACTCCAAAACTCTTGCGATCTGCAGATCCTTTTATGCGTTCTTTGAGTTCAAATGTGCATTTTGCAATTTTTTTACCGTTATTCTTGAATACAATAGGGAATGTTCCTGCTTTTGTGTCTTTACTGATATTTAAATATACAAATAGATAGTCAGGATTGTCTGTTTTTATTTTTTCGTTTATTGTAACTCCCGGGTAGTCAATTTCGATATCTGCACTAGATATACTTGGACCGTAACATAGTAGTTGTAATTGGGGGTCATGCATTCCTACCCACCATGATGCAGGTTCAAGTCTTGTGAGTTTACATTTATTTGCTGAAAAAACTGATGAGGCTACACAAATAGACAATACTAACGTAAAAAGAATTTTTTTCATAATAGTTTATAAGGTTTTGTTTTTATCTCTTTAATAGGCGAAAAGAATTTTTCGCCTATTAAAGATGCTATGTCCGTTGAGGATTATCGAGTTGTTCCTCGTTTAATCAAGTTTGTGCGAATTACTCGGTGTATTACTTGTGTAGGATCATTTTCTTCTTGAATACGACTTAGTAACATTTTGCATGATTCAACACCCATTTCGTATCCGTTTTGTTGAACTGTTGTAAGTTCGGGGTCTGATGTTTTAGCAATTACACCATCTCCAAATCCGCATATTGAAATATCCTCAGGGACGGAAAGTCCTGCACGTTTTGTGGCATAAAGTATGCCGGATGCGGTATCATCGTTAATTGCAAAGAATGCATCAGGTCTTTTAGCCTCTTTAAGTACTGCAGGAGTAAGTTCTATTGCTGCGTCGCGTGAATCACATTCAAAAATAAGGCTATTGTCAATGCCAATGCTATTAGCTCTTAAAGCATCGATATATCCATTCTTTCTATTTTTTGAGATTTCCAAGTTTGCCGGAGCTCCATAAAATGCAATGCGTTTGCAACCTGTTTTGATAAGATGTTCTACAGCATTATATGCACCGGTATAGTCGTCTGCTATTACACGGTCTGTTTTCAAGCCTGTGCATATTCTATCAAAGAACACTAGAGGTGTACCATCGTCAATTAGTTCTTGAAAGTGGTCGTATTTTTCTGTCTCTTTTGATATTGAAGCTAATACACCCGATACACGAGCTGATATTAGAGTTTCAACATTTTTTACTTCTTTTTCGTATTTTTCTGAAGTTTGACAAACAATTACGTTGTAGCCTTTTTCGTTAGCTACATCTTCAATCCCGGCAAATACTGATGAAAAGAAGTGATGAACCATTTCCGGCACAAGAACACCGATTACATTTGTGCGTTTCATTTTCAAACTTAAAGCAATTGCATTCGGTTTGTAATGATATTTTTTAGCATAGGCATTAACTGCTTCTTTTGTTGCCTTGCTAATGTCCGGATGATCTTGTAAAGCACGAGACACTGTTGATGCAGAAATATTCAATTCTCTTGCAATGTCTTTGATTGTGATTTGGCTTTTCATGAGTATTTTTTATTATTGTAATTTTGTAATAGATTTAATAGAAAATAACGTTTTTATTTTGTCGCTATAATTATATTAAATTAATTAAGGTACAAAGCTATATATATTTTTGTGAAAAAGCAAAGCGTTGTATACAAATGTGGTAGTTCAAAAGAAAAAAAAACATTTATGTGAGTTAATATTTGTTGAGTTGATGATGTAATTTATTTGTTAAAAAGATGATATATAGAATTTGTTAATATTAAACTGCTCTTTTATTACTAAATTTCTATTATGTTCGCAGAAATTGTCGCACTCGTTTGTATTTTAAAAACCGGTTATAATGTGCTGCAATGAATATTTAAATGATTTTTGAAAATACATCAACACTACATCAGTTGTTTTTTTAACATTTCGACTAGTAAATCTATCATTTTGCAAAAAAAACTCCATAAAATTTGTTCTAATATAAAAAATAGTGTACGTTTGTCGATTGTAAAACTGCCATTTGGCGCGCAAACGAATGCAAATATGCTGCAAAGCATGTTGTGTTTTTGAGAAACAGAAATTTAACAAAACTTATTTATTAACTCTTAAAAAATTCAATGCATGATTACTTCTAACTTAAAAAAATCACGAAAAGCTATTCTTACCGCGGCTTTGTTGGTGCTAGGGCTATGTGCCTATGCGCAACAACTTGCAGTTAAGGGTAGCGTGTTAGATGAGGCTGGAGAACCGATTATCGGTGCGTATATTACTTTGCAAGGTAATAATAACGTAGGAACCATAACAGACTTTGATGGCAACTTTGAAATATCTGTGGATGCAAAGTCGAAACTTCTTGTATCTTACACCGGTTACGAATCTCAGACTATAGCAGTGGCAGGGAAAAGCCAAATAGACGTTGTTTTACGTGAGATAGCAACTCATTTGGATGAGGTTGTGGCTATTGGTTATGGTTCGCAAAAAGCCAAAGAAATCACATCTTCTGTAGCAAGCGTAAAATCGGAAAACTTTAATCCTGGTGTAAAAGAAAGCCCGATGGGACTTTTACAAGGTAAAGTTGCTGGTCTTACAGTAACTCGTACAGAAGGTGGTGACCCTACAAAGACAGGATTTAATGTTCAAATTCGTGGTACATCAACTTTGGATAAAGGTTCGGGTACAACTCCACTATATATAGTTGATGGTATTCCTGTTACAAGCATTGATAATATAGCTCCAGAAGAAATCGCATCAATGGATGTTTTGAAAGATGGATCTTCTGCAGCAATTTATGGTACACGTGGTACAAATGGTGTAATTATGATAACAACCAAAAGAGGAGCAGGTTCCGGTAATGTAGCTGAATGTGGTACAACTAGCGTTGAATACGCAGGTTATGCTTCTTTTGCAATAGATGCCAGCAAACAACAAATGGCAACTGCTGATCAATTTTTAGATATGGCAAACATGACAAATAATAAGTGTAAGCCATCTGATAAAGGATATAAAACAGATTGGGTTCGTGAACAAATGCGCGATTTTGCACTTACGCATAATCATAATCTTGCTATATCGGGAGCTACCAAAAATTTCAGCTATCGTGGTTCTGTGAACTTCAAAAATGCTGAAGGTATAGCAAATACATCAAATCGTCAAGAGATAATGGCTAAATTGGCTGCAAACCAAAAGGCATTGCAAGGTTGGTTAGATTTGCAATATGACTTTTCTTATATGCATTATAAGAATGATTATTTCTGTGGTAGTTTTGATAATGGCGCTATCATGAATCCTACAATGCCAATATACAACGAAGATGGTTCTTATTATATTCCAACCGGAACCGTCACTTCGAATCCAATAGCTGATAACAATCTTAAAGAAGCTTATCAAGATGGAAATTATTTTAGAGGATCTATCAAAGCTTCTGTAAACATTAAGCCTGTTCCAGGTTTGAAAATTAACGGATTTGCTGCATTTGAAGAAGGTGACAATTATGATTATTGGTCAAACAGCAAAAAATATTATCAAGCATCCGGTGCTAATTTAGCTGGACGTAAAACCAATAGAAGCATGAATCAATTGTATGAAGGAACAATTGATTACGCTAATGAATGGAATGGTCACGCTTTGGCTACCGTATTAGGTACGTCTTATCAAAATTTTTGGTATGATGGTTCTGACATCTCAAATGGTGGTTTTGCTGTCGACGGAATAAAATATTTTAATATTGGTGCCGGTGATGTAGAAAAAACTAATATGTTAATGAGTTCTTATCGCAACTCAAATACATTGATGTCTTTCTTTGCTCGTGCAAACTACAATTACAAAGAAAAATATTTGCTGTCTGCTTCTATACGTTGTGAAGGTTCTTCACGTATGGGTGCAAATAATAAATGGGGTTGGTTCCCTGCTGCGAGCGCAGGTTGGCGTATAAGCGGTGAGGACTTTTTGAAAGATGTTAAGGAAGTTAATGACTTGAAATTACGTTTTGGCTTTGGTATTACAGGTAACAACTTGGGATCTGATCTAAAATCTGTTGAATTGTTAACTCAAGGTGGTACTTTCAATAATCACGGAACGCAGGCATATTCATATACAGTAAACCAAAATGCAAATGCTAACTTGGCGTGGGAACGTAAGTTTGAGTATAATTTTGGTATTGACTATTCATTCTTTGATAGTCGCTTATATGGATCTATAGATTTGTATTATCGTAATACAAAAGATTTGTTGTGGGAGTACAACGTACCAACTCCTCCTTATCAATATTCTACATTACTTGCAAATGCTGGTGAGATGATATCCAAAGGTATAGAAATTGCAATAACAGGTGTTCCTGTAAAAACCAAGAATTGGAATTGGACAACATCAGCGACAATCGCTTTGAATAACAATACTATTGTTAAATTATCTGATCCGGAATTAGGTTTCAATTATGAAACAACATGGGCTGGTCAAGTTAGTGGCAATAAATTGAATGGTTCAAAAACACAGTTGCTTACAGAAGGTCAGTCTGTAGGTACATTCTATGGTTATAAATGGACCGGTAAAATCAATCCAAATGGAAGCTTAGAGTATGAAGATGTCAATAATGATGGTGTTATTGATGATTTAGATAAGCAAGTTGTGGGTTATGCGCAACCAAAGTTCACATATGGTTGGAATAATACCTTGCGTTATAAAAATTGGGACTTATCATTATTTTTCCGTGGTGTAGTTGGCAATGATGTACTTAACGTAACACGTTGGGCTTATGCTCCTTCAAAAGGTAGCAATGGTTTAAATGTTTTCTACGCTGAGGTTCAAGGAATCGAAAATGGAACACGTACATTCTTCCAGTCTGATTTCTCTGATTATTACTTGGAAGATGGTTCGTATTTGAAGTTGGATAATATAACATTAGGATACAAAGTACCTTTGAAACCAAATAAATATTGTCAATATTTGCGTTTCTACTTTACAGCTCAAAACGTGTTCACCATAACCAATTATTCTGGAATAGATCCCGAGGTCAATACTACAAGTGTTTGGGATCCGGGACTTGATTACATAGGTTTTTATCCTACAGTCGGTTCATTTTTGATTGGTGCGAATGTAACGTTTTAGATTTAGTATAAACAATAAAAGAATAATGATATGAAAAACAAATGGATAAAAATTTTGGCTGGCGTATTGTTGATCGGATCGTTTCCATCATGTAACGATATGCTTGAGGAAGTTCCTTACGGTCAATTGACTACAGAACAATTTTTGCAGGATGATCCAAACAATTTTGATTTAATTGTAGGTCAGGTTTACGCAAATGTAAAATGGTTACATGACCACTGGACATATTGGGGCTTGAATACTCTTACTACCGACGAAGCAATATGTCCTATTCGTCAGCCTTCCGGTCACTGGGGCGATGGTAAATTCTGGCGTGAACTTAACACGCATAATTGGACCCCAGAAGGCAAAGCCTTTAAGTATGTGTGGGAATATTGTAACTCAGGTGCCGTTTTGTGTAATAAGACATTGGCTCAATTGGAAACATATAAAGATTTATTTGATAAAGAGACTTATGATAAATATTATGCTGAGTTGGTAGTTGTTCGCAGTTTTTATTATTATACATTATTTGATTGTTTTGGAAAAATTCCTTATTCAGAAAGCTATTCTCCGGATTTTGTTCCTCAATCATCACCTGCTGAAGTATGGGAAAGATTAGTTATTGCACTCGAAGAGAATGCTCCAAAAATGCCTTTGGCTACAGAGCCATCAAAAGCTTATAACTATGCGCGTGCCACTCAGGGTATGGCTTATACATTACTTGCTCGCTTATATTTAAATGCAGAATCTTACGATGTGCCGGCTGATAAGCTAGCTCAGTACGATGTATATAATAAATGTGTTGATGCTTGCGACAAAGTAATCGATTCAGATGTATATCATATATCAACAGATTATTTCTCTAATTTTGCAATTCAAAATGGTAACAGTGAAGAAAATATCTTTGTTATTGATGAAGATGGATCTAAAAACAACTCAAGCAGCGGTATTGACTTTAATCCAATGAACAAATTACGTATTACTTTGCTTACCTTGCATTATAATCATGAGCAAATTTGGAAAATGCAAATTAAGCCTTGGAACGGCTTTTTGGGAACAACGGAATTTCTTTCTAAGTATGATCCAAATGATGTACGTGGTTTAGGAAGCGAAGATCACGAAACCGGTGGTACGCGTGATGAAAATCGTCGCGGTTGGTTTGTAGGTCCTGTATATAACGAAGAAAATACAGCTATTGCTCTTGACGAGAATAACGATAGGGTAATTATTTCACCAACTTTACATGGTTATGATGACACATATAAATATTCGTATTCATCTACCAAAGCTTTGGTACAAGATGACGTTGATTTATTAAATGCTGAGTTTAGTCCTAGTCCTTTATTGAATGTAGGAGACAAATTAACCGCAGAACAAGCACAAACTTACAATGCTGCTTTGAATTTAAAATACGAAAATGAACGTTTGTATACAAAAGCACCGACTGTTGATAATGTATCTTGGAATAGTGGCGCACGCTGTATTAAGTATGAAGTGGATAAAACCGGTACATACATGTATTGTGAAAATGACTTCGTAATTTTGCGTTATGCTGACGTGCTTTATATGAAAGCTGAAGCAATACTTCGTGGTGCTGATGGTAATTTAGGAGAATTGCTAGCATTATCTGATTTCCAATTGATGCGCACGCGTGTAGGTTTAGATCCCTATACAACAGGCACTTTAACTTTGGATGAAATATATGATGAACGTGGTCGCGAATTTGTTCAAGAAATGGTTCGCAGGCGTGATATGATTCGTTTTGATAAATTTACAACAGAGACTTGGGGCTTTGTATCAAACCATGGTGCATATTTAAAATGGTTTCCTATTTATTACGAGGTGCTAACAACAGAACCTAGATGGGAGCAAAATACCGGATATGGTAATTAATATTGTAAAGAGTATCTAAAAATGCAGGTTTTTATAAACAAAAATCTTGTTTTATTTGGATAATAGAAAAAAAAACGATTTATTTGCTATACAATTTTGAAATCTATTTGGTAATAAATTTTAGATAAAAAATATTGCTTTATTTGCATAAAGTTTTATGAACTTTTTTATTAACTATAAATCTTTTAAAAAATGAAAACAAAAAAAATGTTATTTTGGGGTGTAGGTGCAGCTGTTGCAGCTCTTATGTCTTTTGCGTCTTGTTCTTCTACAGAGCCTGAGTTCAAGTTGAATACAACTCAAGCAGTGATTGAAGTTGGTGAGCAAATTACAATTACGGCACAAGGTGTTACAGAAGCAGGTGCTGTAGTTTGGGCTAAAGAAGGCACGGGTTTTGAAATTACTCCTAATGCCGGTCAAACAGAATTAACTGTTATTGGTGAAGCTGTAGGTGGTGGTACAATTACTGCTACATATAAAGGCAAAACATTGTCTTGTATGATTACAGTGGTTGCTCCTGAAATTGAACTACCTGAACTGCCTGCTCCGGCTGCAGGTCATGCAACAGTAGCTATTCATATCCCTGCAGGTACATCTTGCTTCGGCATTGTATTTAAAGGAACAAATGATGGTTGGTCAACAGTTCCTGAGGTTGCTTTTGAAGCAATTGAAGGCTATGAAAATTGGTATTCTGTTGATTTGACTTTAGGCGAAGGAATGGATGATGCTGGTACTACTTACAAGTATTATGGTAAAGCTTGCTTGCTTCCTGAAGAAGGTGGTGTAGTTGACGGTAACTGGACAACACAATGGAAAGATGGAGAAATTTCTTTATTGCAAGATAATGAAAATGCAGTTATTGGTTGCGGCGGTGAAACCAATAAATTAGGTTTGATTTCTGAGTCGGTAGTTTACATAGAAGT
>MWBK01000274.1 GCA_002069025.1 Bacteroidetes bacterium ADurb.Bin302
CTATGCCTACAGCTATTGCCGCCCCTACCAGAATAACGCTCAACGCCAATAAAAGTATTTGTTGAACTCCCATTTTACAACTCCTAGAATTATATAATACAAATGTTTTTTTCTATGTTATTAGTAGGAATTATAGCGACATTGCTTATTTCGGCATTTGCATAATTCTCTTCATTCATTAGTACGTTTATTTTAGCAAAAGTACCTATATTGCTTAAGTCTAAAGAGTCGTAAAACGATTGATAGCTTGGGCTGCTTACAGATAAACTGCTCAAAATTGATGGGGTTTGCTGCATATCGTTCAAAAAATTCTGCATATCCCAATACCTGTTTTCATCAGGTGTAAGTATTTCATGGAAAGTGGCAACTGAACAGGGATATTACAGTTCGTAATATTTGTAAGTTTATTTTGTAATGGCAAATATGAAGGAGGTATAACCTGATTTGGTACGGGGCAATAAGGATTTGTTTGACCATAACTACCTGTATAATTCCAATTAGTAACTACAGAAGGTGTTCCTTGTATTCTAAAATTGCCACTTGAAGTAGGCCACCAATAGTTCCCCCATGCATAAGTATAATCACCTTGCCAGCTTATATTGGCATTGTCTAATCTTACGCCATAAAAAGAGCTATTCATAACATTGAGCTGGAGTATGCTGTATGTCATGGAACCGGCACATCTTATACCGCATCCCATACGCATTAGGGTATTGCTGCAAAGATAACTGTTTGGGCTTAGTTGTACATTTATGCCAATTAGATTAAGGGCACTTGGTTCGTCATTAATTAAACTACCGCCTGATCTTGAAACATTGTTTAATTGTAAGTGAGCATACGGGCTATTTTCTACAAGAATGCCATTACTTGGCTGAGTAAGATTGGCACTGTTCATATAAACATAGTTATTGGAAATCAACGCAATTTGTGTTTGAGAGTCTTGTAAACCTAATATATTTGTTACCCATATACCATTGCCAGTAGTATTATTCCAAACCCTGTTATTATAAATATTTAGTTTTTGAACTGTACTAGGATTTACATTTCGTACTGCAATGCCCCAATAAGCGTTGATAATCCTATTGCTGTTAATGTCAACTGTTGAATTGTTACATTGGTCATAATTTATACCTACAAAGCCATCGGTTATTACATTGTTTAAAACTTTTACAGTTTTGTTAGAGTGGTTGTATAAATATATGCTTGTCCACTGATTTGTGCTTAAAAAAGTATCGCGTTGAATAGTTACGTTTTGATAATAATCGGCATACACCCCCCAGAAGCACGATTCAAATTTATTTGTGTTAAATGTACCATTGCTAATTCCACCAACTGTTATGTTTTTGGGCGTAAATTTCCCAGCAGTAGAAATAATACCAACACCACTTGACGGTGGATATGATAGCGAGCCGTAAGACATATTTTGGAATGTGTTGTTATAAACTTCTAAATTGCTATAATAATTCTTAATACCAAAGTCCATATTGTAAAACACATTTCTATTATCGGCTAATGTAGTATTTCCTACAACGATACTTTCAACATTGTTTATTTCTATACCGGAATATGTGCGTGTAGATAAAATGGGTGGATATTGATCCATAATTTGAGTAGCTCCATTAAATGTAGTTTTTGAAACTGACCCATTAAATGAAGTTGGGCAAGTTGAAACAATAATATTCTTATAGTTGGCTTCTAAGATTACATTATTTGATAATTGATAAATGCCACAATTATTGGAAACAATTGCATTCTTTGCGTTATGAATTTGTGTGTTGTTATTAACAATTAAACTTGAATTGGATTGATTTATAAAAATTCCGTCCCACATTACTCTACATACAGCTTTTAATGTGCAATTTGAAAGAGTAAGTGTATATGATGGATTAATTAAAATTTTAGCGTTTGGCCCAAAATTCATTTCTTTATTACTAAGATTAACATTGCCATTTATAGTTAAAATACCATTAACTACGAAAGCTGGATCGCTTGGTGCAGTAGTCCAAGTTTCATCATTTTTCTGAGGTAACCCTTCAAAACTACAACACTCAAATACTTTAAGACTGTCAGTCGCTGTACAACCGTTATTGTCAGTTACTGTTACATAAAGTACGCCTCCGTTTGGGTAAGATGCCCAATTAATATCAAATTGATTTAAAGTAAAGGGTACTTGTGTCCCTCCTAGATTGATGTTATAATAGTATGTAAAGTTTTGATTATAATTTGTAATTGTGTAAGTTGTCAAGCCATGACATGTGTTGAAGTAGCCACTTATAATGGGTTTGTCGGGTGGTGTTAGCATTGAAACTACTACAGCATCCGTTGCTGTGCCTCCATTAGCATCTGTTGCAGTTACAGTATAAGTAGTTGCAACTGTCGGGCAAACAGTTGGCGTAGAAGATGTTGAAGAAAATCCTGCTGGACTTGAAGACCATTGATAAGTAATATTAAAATTGCCAATGTCAGCATTAAGAGTTGTACAACTTCCGGGACAAACAGAAACATCTGGACTTGCAAAGTTTATTGGGGTTATTGATACTTGGTCAATATAATAGTAAGAATTCATAAAAGTACCCCCAACTGATTGAATTTGTACACTATTGTCATTTAAAAAATTTCCTATAGTAATATATCTTTCACCACCAGTTGCAGTAATTGTAGTCGATACTGGAACCCAGTTTGTTTTGTCAGTTATTGGTGAAGATACTGAAAGCTGAGGTGTTAAATTATTTAAACATTGCCATTGATTATTGTATCCATTGTTTGAAATTTGTGTTTGGGTGCTTCCAACATGTAAACCCATCCCATTAGTAGCATAGTTAAAATTATCTGCCAGGCTTAAATACATTTTCAAGATGTATTGTTTATTGGATTTTAGAACATCTGGTAATGTTGTTCCAATATATTCGCGGTAATTAGGATAATAGATACTCGAATGATACGTATAGAAGCCTGCATATGAACTTGTACTGTTGTAACCGGCTTGATTACCTGCAAAATTATTAGGTGCATTTTGGCTTTGAGCAGGAGGAGAAGTTTGGCCGCAAGGATTAAAATAATCAGGAGAACTTCTAACATATGGTGCTCCATTTGGACAAGGAGTGACATCAATATTATACCAATCTACTATTTGATAAACCGCACCACAGTTAACATCAGCAGGGCAATCTAAAAAATTTTCAAAACTTGGATTTGGAACTAGATTTAATGTCTGAGCTTCAATTTTTACATTTGATATGCTCATAAAAAGTAGCACTAACAATACTAAGTAAATTTCATTTTTTTTCATACACATTAGATTTAAAGGGTTATTAATAAATTATTTTATTTCAAATTCGTTTTCTTTAACCTTTTT
>MWBK01000275.1 GCA_002069025.1 Bacteroidetes bacterium ADurb.Bin302
GCTCTGTGTATTTACAGATAATTAAATTATCTTCCTGTACTACAGGCAAATAAACTTGTTTAGTCTTAGCCCATTTTTCTATCCACCGGCTTAAATCAATTTCATCGGGTAGTGGCCAAAAAAATAGTATTGAGGATGCATTTTTAAAATGTTGGTTTTGCTCTAGAAGTGATGCAATTACCTTTGATTTAGCCTGCTTTGTTGCACAGTCCAAACATGCAACACGCTTTTTCATTTCTTTCCGCAATATTTTTTTGTCAATCGAAAAGCACATCTCTACCTCCGTCTTCACGCTCAGTAATATTAACTTTCTTTGTATCTTCAGGAAGTAATTCTTCGAGCATTTCAGGCCATTCTATAAAACAATAATTACCGCTGAAAAAATACTGATCGTAACCTAAATCATAAGCTTCTTCGATTTTTTTTATTCTATAACAATCGAAGTGATAAATCGGATTACCCTCATCATCAGTATATTCGTTCACTATTGCAAATGTGGGACTATTAACTGTATCTTGAACACCCAATACATCACACAATGCTTTTATAAATGTAGTTTTACCTGCACCCATAGCACCATAAAACGCAATAATCTTGGAATCACCTATCAGCTTAAGAAAATCTTTTGCAACAGAGTGCAGACTATCTAAATCTTTTATCAGAAGTTTATTCATTTGTTTCTAATAAATAATTAAAACAAGCTAAATTGACCATCATTATCAGGCGTTTGCTGAGATAAATCTGTATCTTCATTTTGCTCATTATCTTCTTCATTATTATCCGGCAAAGAATCATCTACCTCTTCAGGTACACGTAATGGTTCAAGTTCGCGTATTTCATTTATCATGGCGGTTGCAACACGTTTGCCTTTCGCCTTATAGCTTTTTACGCCTATGTATTCATCTGCATCTAAAACTAATGGTTCTGCATTATCAGCAGCTCCTTGTAATTTAATTTCCAAAAGCGGATAATACGTATCGGTAATATGTATTAAGCGAGAATCGGGATGTTCTCCTATAAATGAGAACTCTTTTGTTGAAGCTTCCAGTTTAAAACGCTTTATATATGGATTCTTTTGTTCTGCATCATACAAAACTGCTGTCCAAATCTTCTCCGAATCAAATTTCTCTATACGCAATATATCATCAGGATAATGGTTGCTTAAATCAAAGTTACTTGTAAAACAAATTCCACGTTTAGTTATGACAAGTATCGAATCTTCATGACAGAACTCTCCAAGTAAGGTACCGCGCCCATCATAATTAAGACGCAAAACATCATAATCGAACCACACTTCTCTTCCGCCTAAAGTTGAACCTCCCTTTTGCTTCAATACTATTCTGTGAATGTCATTTTTAGTAAAAATATTACCCATAGAAGAACGCCCTTTGATAGCTATTTCGCTAAAATCACGCTCAAATACAAGATTCTTTATACGCGGCTTAGGTTTTAAAAATACTTTCAAAATCTCAGCCTCACCATTCGGATTTGCTGAAAAATAAAGAACTTTTGTACCTTTTGTTCCCTGAGTCAAATCGTAATCTTTGTCGCGAGCCAAACCACCTAAAGCAAATCGTTTTATATAACTAACACCATCTTTGCCATTTCTGTAAACCATATTGTATATGGTTCTGTTATCATTCTTTTTAAAGATACCTAAATACAATACATTCTTTCCAACGTATACTTTTTCTGCAACTTTAATAACCTTAAACTTACCGTCTTTGTAAAATATTGCAATGTCATCAATGTCAGAACAATTACAAACATATTCGTCGCGCTTAAGTCCGGTTCCTATAAAGCCTTCTTCCCTATTGATATAAAGTTTTTCGTTTGCTTCTACAACCTTCGAAACTTCAATATTATCAAAATTTCTTATTTCGGTTTTACGAGGATACTTGCTACCATATTTTTCTTTTAAATGGTCGAACCATTTTATTGTAAAATCTACTATATGTGCTAAGTTATTCTTAACCTCTTCTAATTCAGCATATAGGGCTTTGATATCTTCATTAACCTTGTCAGAATTAAATTTCAAGATACGACTCATCTTGATTTCCAATAGTTTCTTAATATCTTCTTCCTCGACCGGTCTTATAAAACTAGATTTGAATGGATCTAAACGATGATCTATGTGAGCAATAGCAGATTCAATAGTTTTACTTTCTTCAAATTCTTTATCCTTATAAATACGTTCTTCAATGAATATTTTTTCGAGCGAACACATGAAGATTGATTCTTGTAATTCTGTTTTGCGTATAAGCAATTCTTCCTTTAACAATCTCATTGTGTTTTCAGCCGAAAACTTTAACACATCACTAACAGAAAGGAAATTTGGTTTTTCTTCATAAATAACACAACAATTAGGAGATACGCTGATTTGACAATCTGTAAAAGCATATAATGCATCTATAGTCTTATCCGAAGATTTACCCGGCATTAAATGAACTAATATCTCGACATTTGCAGCTGTGTTATCATCTACTTTTTTAATTTGTAATTTACCTTTTTCAGTAGCACGCAGAATTGATTCTATAACACTTTCTGTTGTTGTTCCGTAAGGAATTTCAGAGATGCATAATGTTTTATTATCGAGTTTTGAGATTTTAGCACGTACCTTCAATTTTCCATCACGCTTTCCATCGCTATAACGAGATACGTCAATCGAACCTCCTGTTACGAAATCCGGATATAATGCAAATGATTCTCCTTTAAGGCAAGCAATAGATGCATCAATAAGTTCATTGAAATTATGAGGTAATATCTTTGTAGAAAGTCCGACGCCGATTCCCTCAGTTCCTTGTGCCAACAATAATGGGAATTTAACAGGTAAAGCTACAGGCTCTTGATTTCGTCCGTCATAAGACAATTTCCACTCTGTTGTTTTAGAATTAAATACAACTTCTAAAGCAAATTTGCTCAAACGAGCTTCAATATAACGAGGGGCAGCTGCATCATCACCGGTCAAAATATTTCCCCAGTTTCCTTGACAATCTATCAAAAAATCTTTTTGACCTAATTGAACTAATGCGTTTCCAATTGAAGCATCTCCATGAGGATGAAATTGCATAGTGTGACCAACTATGTTAGCTACTTTGTTGTAGCGTCCGTCATCCATGCGTTTCATAGAATGTAAAATACGCCTTTGAACAGGCTTTAGACCATCACATAAGTGCGGAACTGCCCTATCCAAAATTACGTAAGATGCATAATCCAGAAACCAATTTTGAAACATACCGGACAATTGATGTTTTACCATCGAGTCTTTTAAATCAGGTATTTTGTACTCAGAATGGGCTTTGGTTTCCAGCTCGTCTTTCAATTCTTCATCATTATCTGCCATCTTTTGAATCTTTTTTGTTCATCTTGCATGCTATCCGTGCAAGTTTCGGCGTAAAGTTACAAAAAATCCATCAAAAACCTTACCTTTGCATTTCAAAAATAATGGCTCTGAAAACAAAAAAGCAGAAACATATTTTTTAGTACAAAAAAGCATATAAAATTAGCACAATAAACAATTAATCGCAATATAATTATGGCATCACAAGAAGATGTATTTAAAAAATTAGTCGCTCACTGCAAGGAGTATGGTTTTGTATTCCCTTCCAGTGATATTTACGACGGACTTGCCGCTGTATATGATTACGGACAAAACGGAGTTGAGCTTAAAAACAATATCAAAAAGTATTGGTGGGACAGCATGATATTGCTACACGAAAACATTGTTGGTATTGATGCAGCTATTTTTATGCATCCTACTATTTGGAAAGCATCAGGTCACGTTGACGCTTTTAACGATCCTCTAATAGATAACAAAGACAGCAAAAAACGCTATCGCGCTGACGTTCTTATTGAAGATCAATTAGCAAAATTCGACGAAAAAATAAATAAAGAAGTTGAAAAAGCAGCTAAGAAATTTGGCGATTCTTTTGATGCTGAATTATACAAAAGCACAAATCCGCGTGTTCTTGAAAATGTAGCTAAACGCGAAGAATTACACTCACGCTTCGCTAAGGCTCTTAACGATGGTAATTTAGAAGAATTAAAACAAATAATACTTGATTACGACATTGTATGCCCTATCAGTGGAACGAAGAATTGGACGGATGTTCGTCAATTTAATTTGATGTTTACCACAGAAATGGGTTCTACATCTGATGGCGCAATGAAAATCTATCTACGTCCGGAAACTGCACAAGGTATTTTTGTAAATTACATGAATGTACAAAAGACCGGTCGTATGAAAATTCCTTTCGGAATAGCACAAATTGGAAAGGCTTTCCGTAACGAAATCGTAGCAAGACAATTTATTTTTAGAATGCGTGAATTCGAGCAAATGGAAATGCAATTCTTTGTTCGCCCGGGAGATGAAATGAAATGGTTTGCTCATTGGAAAGAATTTAGATTAAATTGGCACAAAGCATTGGGCTTGGGCGATGAGAAATATCGTTACCACGATCACGACAAATTAGCTCACTACGCAAATGCAGCTACCGACATAGAATTTGAAATGCCTTTTGGTTTTAAAGAAGTAGAAGGCATTCACTCTCGTACAAACTTCGACTTAAGCCAACATTCAAAATTCTCAGGTAAAAAAATTGAATATTTCGATCCTGAATTAAATGAATCATATACTCCTTATGTAATAGAAACTTCAATAGGCGTAGACCGTATGTTCTTATCAATAATGTCTGCAGCATATACCGAAGAGAACTTAGATGGAGGAGATAGTCGCGTAGTACTGAAATTACCACCTGTATTGGCTCCAATAAAGGCTTGCGTGATGCCATTGATTAAGAAAGACGGACTACCTGAAAAAGCTCGTGAAATTATGAACGAACTGAAATTTGATTTCAAATGTTCTTATGACGAAAAAGATTCTATTGGCAAACGCTACCGTAGACAAGATGCAGTAGGTACTCCTTTTTGCATAACTGTAGATCATCAAACATTAGAAGATGGATGTGTTACAGTTCGTTACAGAGACAATATGACACAAGACCGCATTAAGATCGAAGAATTGCACGAACTTATAGGTAAGGCGGTTAACATGAAAAATCTATTCAAGAAAATTGTTGGATAAATAATTTACAGGGATATTCTTTTTTAGAGTGTCCCTTATTTTGCCTCTATGAAATCAAGAACTCAAATAATTCACATCATTTTAATAACACTGCTGACAATAATGACAGCTGTGTTGTTACATTCTTGTGCAAACAGAGGCTCCGGACCACAAGGAGGTCCAAAAGACGAATCATCTCCTGTTATAGTTAAGAGTTCACCTGATAATAGAGCAAGACTAGTTTCTTCAAAGCGAATTTCAATAGAATTTAATGAGTTGATTTCAATTGAGGCGGCATACAAAAATGTGATAATTTCTCCCACACAAAAAAATCAACCTACCGTCAAAGCAATTGGTAAAAAAGCCGTTATAACATTGGAAGATAGTTTATTAGATAATACTACATATACCATTGACTTTGGTAATTCTATAGTAGATTATAATGAAAAGAATGTACTTAAAGATTATCAATTTTCATTTTCGACGGGTGCCGATTTTGACACCTTGCAAATTAGCGGAATTGTACTAGATGCTCACACCTTAAAAGCCATGTCCGGAATATCTGTAGGTATTTATAAAACAGATAATGACACTGCATTTGAAACAACTCCATTTATGCGTATGACTAAAACAAAAGAAGATGGTTCTTTTGTAATTAGAAACATAAAAGAAGGTAAATACAAGCTATACGCTCTGAATGACGTTACACAAACATACTTCTATAAGCAAATAGGAACTGATATAGCTTTTTGCGACAGCATTTTGCAACCCGATGTTCATATGCACGGCAAAATAGACACCATTTGGTCTGATAGTCTGAAAACCAAATTCGATAGCCTTATTGTTGATGCTCACACCGAATATTATCCTAAAGATTTGATTTTAAAGTCTTTCAAAGAAAATCCGATAAGGCATTTCTTTAAAAAGTGTACACGCAACGGTAAAAATAATTTTACTTTGACCTTCGGTGCAACACCGCTAAAACAACCTGTACTCACAATTATTGATTCTACAGAACATAGCAATTGGTATGTTCAAGAAAAAGCCATGCGTGCCGATTCTCTTACATATTGGATAACAGATTCTTTATTGTATAAGCAAGACACCTTGAAGCTTTCGTTGATATATTTAAAGACCGATTCAACTAGTAATCTGATAGAGAAAACAGATACTATCAATATGGTCGTTACAAATAAAAGCAGTAAAAAACGAAACAAATATAATGAAGTCGATAATCAAAATCTTCCTCTTTCATTTGTACACAATATAGTTAATGACATGGAAGTTTACGATACATTATCGCTAAACTTTGAAGAGCCTATTACAGAAATCGTAAAAGACAGTATACAATTATTTATAAAGAAGGATACAATATGGACTCAAGTACCATTCGAATTGATTAAAGACGATAGTTTGTGTACAAAAAAGCTTAAATTTCTTTATAAGAAAAGTTATGGAGATACGTACAAACTGAATGTTGATTCAGCGAGCATAAGAAGTATGTATGGAAGAACTGTCGATAAATTTTACAAAACATTTAGAATCAAACAATTGGAAGAATATGGGAATCTATTTATTAAACTTCCCGATATGCCTCAAAATGGTATAATAGAACTTCTTAATCAGAAAGATCAATGTGTTCAGACAGCATTTATTGAAGATAACAAATATATATTTCAAGACATAAAACCGGGTCCTTACTATATACGCCTGATTATTGATGAAAATGTTAATGGTAAGTGGGATACAGGAATTTACAAGGATAACAAGCAAGCAGAACTTGTATATTACTACCCGAAACAAATAAAGATACGAGCAAATTGGGATATAGAAGAAGAATGGCCATACAACAATATACCTTGGGAAAAACAAAGACCTGAAGAGCTGAAAATTAATGACAGTAAAAAATAATCATGAAGTACTTACGTTACTGCATTTTAACAATCATACTAATTCATTGTACTGCTTTATTTGCGCAATACAGCTCACAATGTCCTTTAGTCAATACGGCTTTCAGAGCAGGAGAAGAACTTGAATATACAGCATTTTTTCAATGGGGAGGCATCATAGTTGATAGGCTCGTAATAAACACGAAAGTAACAGATGATATATATAGGAAAGAAGATGTTTACAATATCTCAGCTGTAGGTCATACTGAAAAGGTGATGCGTTCATTCTTTTCGCTTCGCGACACATTTCAAGTGATGATGCGTAAAAAAGATTTACTCTCATTATACTTCTATGAGCGAGATATTGAACGGAAATACAATGCCATTAAGAACCACTATTTTTATCCCATTGAAAATGGTATGGCAGTCGAGGCAATTGAGATTAAGAACGGAGAAACCAAAAAAAGTACAGATGTTTTCCACGATATTTGCCCTATTGATGCTTTAGGACTTCTTTACCGAATTAGAAATTATGATTTTTCTAATATCGCTGTTGGAGAATCAACACAATTTACCTTTTATCGTGTTGACGGAGTATTAAATTTGTCAATTACTTATGTAGGTAAAGAAAATATCAGTTTGCGTGACGGGACTACATATAGATGTCTACGTTTCTATTTTGAAACATCCGATGGGACACTGTTTTCGAGTGAAAATCCTGTATCTATTTGGCTTACTGACGACAAAAACAAAATTATTGTACACGCTGAAGCAAAACTAAAAATAGGGTACGCCAAGCTAGATTTAGTCAAGGTATCTAAGAATCGTTATCCACTACACTACCTAAAGAAATAATAATATAAAAACAGGGAACATCATTACGACATCCCCTACTCATTATTTCATATAGGCTGAATTTATAAACCGAAAGCCTTTTTTATTGC